>CAYOXG010000013.1:0-2794 GCA_964407885.1 uncultured Candidatus Saccharibacteria bacterium
AACCTCTTTGATCACGTCCGCTACCACCCCGGGTTGGAATCCCCGGCTCTTAAGGGCGTAGATGCCGCGACCGACCAGCACGAACCGCTCATCGCTGATCAGTTCGTTATGAACTGTCCGACTGAGCACGGCTTTGCCCGGATAAGTCCGGTTGATCGCTTCAGTAATGTCGTTAAAGTGCAACGGTTGGCCGCTTTTCTCCAATATCAAATAAACCTTGTCGCGGATTCGTTTGGGTATCACCGTCGGCCACGTCGCCAGCCCCCACTTACCATCGGCGGCTTGGGCGGCTCGGGTCAACACTCGCAAGATTCCCTTGGTCGCCGTCGGGGTCAACTTGGCCTCGTGCGCCCGATACGCGCTTTCGTGCAACAGCGCTTCCAACAGTTCCGCCTCGGGCATCGTCCGATCGGCGCGGGTCAGCACCTCTGCCACCGCTGCTGCCATAGGCGCCAACACTTCTGCGGGAAAATTGGTTTTCATCCAGCCCGTCTTCAGATCCACGGTCTTGGGCAATGTCACCACCGCGTCGTTGACCTCCATCGCCAGTCGTAACGCGTTGGTTTTTAGTTCAACCTGTTCGGTCTGCGGCGATCTTATATAGCCAACTAGCTCGCTAAGCGCTATCACCCCACCCTGACTTACAATGTGACTATTGATCAACCTAATTAACTGCGTAAGGTCTTTGGTCGGATGGATCGCTAATTTATGGAGGGTCGCCGATTCGATCTGACGCACCCGCTCACGAGTGATGTTGAACTTTTTGCCAACCTCCTCCAGTGTCACCTTCTGGCCGTCCGTCAAGCCATAGCGGTTAACTATCACATCCCGCTCCCGCTCCTTCAAACCGTTAAGGGCGTTCATCGTCACCACATACGGATCAAGAGCCCCGCGGCTCTTCTCTTCCTGCTCCACCATGATCTCTTTGATGACTGACCTCGGCGGCAGATCGGACTGGTTGTTTTCCGGAGTATCCATTTCTACTTTATGTCCTAATTATACCATATCGTAGGTAGTTTGTCAACTCAATTTTGCCAGATACCGGATGGGGATAAAATCAACAAAAAACCGCTCTAGGAGTGGTCTATACCTACCGTATTTGGGCCTACTTGGCAGCCGCCGTCAGCAAGTCCTTTAACTCCCCTATTAGGCGGTTCTTGGTCGCCAAGTCGTAGGCCTGATCATAGGAGTCAATTAGCTGTAGCGCTTGGGCATAGGTGTCTTTGGACAAAACTATCTGGGCTGGCAGGTTTTTGTATTCAATGACATCTGCGCTCGCCCCGCTCGTTGAACGATTCAAAAACTGGGCGAACACCACCAAGGCACCCACCACCAGGACGATCCCTGCCATCACCCCCACTGACCTTAAATTCATAACCTAATACTATCACAGACCAGCCCTGATTTTTTGGGATGTTTTTTCTCCTGCTACTTTAGCCAACTCCTCCCGGCTAGCGGCCCTAACTCCAGCCATTGAACCAAATGCCTTAATAAGTTTTTTGCGCGTCACTGCCCCGATGCCGGCGATCTTCTCCAGCCCCGAACTCGTCGTCCGTTTTTTGCGCAAACTCGTGTGATACGCAATAGCGAATCGATGCACCTCGTCGCGAATGTTCTGGAGTAGTATCTTGGTCGGCGAATTATCTTGCAAATCCGCCATAGCCTTAGCGGAGGCGGACGGCACACCTATTAGCACCTCGTCTTTGGCCTTCGTCCGACTATGGCTGCCCTTAGCCATGCCGATCACCGCCACTTTAAAACCTTTTAATGCTTTGGCGATAATGTTCACTTGGCCCTTGCCACCATCAATAAAGACCATCTCGGGCAGGCGCGCGAACTTCTCGTCCCCCGCCATGTGCGCGAACCGCCGCTTCAAGACCTCGGCCAGCGAAGCGAAATCATTGGGGTCGGTGACGGATTTGATCTTGAATCGGCGATACTGGGTTTTGTCCATCCGCCCCTTCTCCCACACCACCATCGCCCCGACCGAATCGGTGCCTTGCAAGTTAGAGATATCGTAGGCCTCGATGCACTCCAGTTTTTTCAACTTCAATTTTTTCTTCAGCCAGTCCACGCCCTCGGTGGCCACTACTTTCTCCAACTGCCACCGGCTGGAGAGTTGATTGAACTTCATCCCCGCATTGGAGTTGGCCAGCCGCACCAGCGCTCGTCCGCGTCCGCGGGTGGGGACAACTAGCCCTATCTTTCGCTCCGCGAGGGACGTCAGCCACTTACTGAACGCCCTCGCTCCCTCGACCTTCTCCGGCAACAGTATCGTTTTGGGCAGATCGGCCGCCTCACTGTAGTAGTCCCGCAAGAAGCCGGCCAAGATATCCGCTGAATCCGTTTCGTATTTGGTATCAAGGGCGTACTGTTGGTGGTTGATGAGCGCCCCGGAACGCACCTGCAGCAAAACCACCAGCGCCTTGTTCAGCTGCCGAGCTATCCCGATAACATCCTCGCTGACACTAGGGTTGGCTCGCACCACATTTTGGCTCTCGTTAATGGCTTCGATGGCTTTTAACCCATCGCGGAGCCGAGCCGCCCGCTCGAACTTTTTCTCGGCGGAGAGTTGCGCCATCTCCGCTCGCAACTCTTTGATCACGGCCGGGAAATTACCCTGTAAAAACTTCACCACTTGAGCGATGGTCGCGCGATACCCTTTGGCTCCAACTTTACCGATGCACACACCCGGACAGATCTTCAAATGATAGTTCATACACGCTCGACCGGCCCCCGGTATGCCGGTGCATAAGGGGAACGAACGGTTGATAAGTTTCAGCACCTCATAGAC
>CAYOXG010000013.1:2804-8941 GCA_964407885.1 uncultured Candidatus Saccharibacteria bacterium
ACGGCGTACGGCCCGAAATACTTGGCTCCGTCTTTGGCGACTTTGCGGGCCAGCAGAATACGGGGAAACTCTTCATTCACTGTAATCCGAATGTACAGATACCCCTTGTCGTCCCGCATCACGATATTGAACGGCGGCCGGTATTTTTTTATCTGCTCGTTCTCTAATATCAGCGCTTCTAGTTCGGTCTTGACCGCGATGGTATCAATTTTGTGAATCCGCTCAACCAAAGCTACCGTCTTCGGACTTAATGTATCCTTTTCTGACCGCCGACCGCTAGCCGCTGACCGCTGGAAATAACTCGCCAGCCGCTTCTTAAGGTTTTTGGCCTTGCCCACATACAAAACTCCCCCGGCCTGACTCTTCATCAGATAGACGCCGGGCTCTGGAGAGAACTTGGAAGGTAGAAATTTGTAAACCATCGCCACCATTGTACAGACAAAAAGGGAGCCCCGGTAAACCGGGGCTCTAGATTCGCTTTGTCCGCCACGGGCGGCCCTTGGGGGGAACTCTGAGCCGCCCCACAACCCCTTTCCAGTCCATGCAAGGTAGGACGGCAAAGCGTTAAAAAATTGGTTGGGCCCATGTCCATAGGACCACATCCGCACTGCGTTGTCGATCTAATTGATCACACTGTGTCATCCGCGTTTCCATCAAACAACGGCGACCTGTCTGGGGGGGCAGGATGGTGAGACCTTTCGACCGACGGCACGTGCTAAACGAGGGGATGGATTTTCGCCAACGACGGCGAACCCCCCAAACCCTAAGGGGCGATCGTTCGCGAGAGCTTGACTCCGACTGGAGGTTCTTGGTTTTCCCCGGGGGAAACGTTTTAAGTTTCCGCATGCCGGGCAAGGGGTTAGCGCTCGCTACTAGATACGACAGACCCCACGCTATCATATCCCCCGGTCCCCGTCAACCCCCCCAAAAAAAACAATACGTCAGAGTCGTGCTATAGCATGACTTCAGCGTATCCTCCTACGCCACCACCCGCCCTTCGATCAAGCTCACGTTCCTCTCAATCCGGTACAGATGCGCGATAAATTCCACTTCCTTCGCACAGGGATATCTGTGGTACCAAACACTGTCTTGTATCCTGTGAAAGCTTAATTCCGACAACTTATTTCTGAACACTTCGCGAGCCACTTTCTTTGTCTCTGGAATGTCAAATATCACGAACCGATATTTACCGTCCCAAGGGTTTTGTCTGGGAATAGTCATGCCATCCAGCTGATACTCCAGCACCTTCTGCTGACCGGCCTTAGTTAAGCAGAGCTTGGTTTTCCCGCCCTGTTCACTCGTAGCCACCAAGCCCTCCTGTCTCAACTGCCGAACTCTTCGCTTCAGTTGAGCGGTTTCCAAACTACGGGGGCGATATTTTTTAGCGAACGGTTTGAGCAAGATACCTAACCCTGGAGCCACCGCCAACAGAACCACAGCCCCGCCCACCAGCGCGACTGCCAGCAAGATATCTCTTGCCAAATTAAGATCACCTCCCTTCCCCCTCCCCTTCATACCCCTATCTTTCCATCAATACGTCAGAGTCATGCTATAGCAATTCTCTGACGTATTTTAGGAGAGTAGATTTTTTAGATATTGGCCGGTATAGGACTTTTTGATCTTGGCCACCTGCTCCGGTGTGCCTTCCGCTACCAACCGGCCGCCCAAGTCCCCGCCCTCGGGGCCGAGGTCAATGATCCAATCGGCAGTTTTGATGACATCCAAATTATGTTCGATGACAATGACCGAGTTGTCCTTCTCCACCAGTTGATGCAACACGTCCAGGAGTTTTCTGGTGTCCTCAAAATGCAAGCCCGTGGTCGGTTCGTCCAAAATATATAAGGTCTTGCCGGTCGCCCGCCGCGACAGTTCGGTCGACAGTTTCACTCGTTGGGCCTCGCCCCCGGATAACTGCGTCGCTGGTTGACCGAGCTTAATGTATCCCAACCCTACTTCCTGCAGGGTCTCCATTTTATTTTTCAGCACCGGAATATTGGTAAAGAACTCGGCCGCGTCCTCCACCGTCAGGTCCAACACATCGGCGATGCTTTTGCCTTTGTAGTGGATCTCTAGGGTCTCTCGGTTATAACGCCGGCCACCACAGACATCACAGGGGATGTAAACATCCGGCAGAAAATGCATCTCAATTTTGATCACTCCGTCCCCGCGGCAGTGCTCACACCGGCCGCCCCGGACGTTGAACGAGAATCGGCCCTGTCTGTAGCCCCGGGCGCGGGCTTCGGGCAGAGAGGCGAACAGGTCGCGGATGTAAGTGAACGCGCCGGTATAAGTCGCCGGATTGCTCCTGGGACTCCGGCCGATCGGCGATTGGTCGATGTTGATAACTTTGTCCAGTAAACTAATACCTTCAATGGTCTGATGCGCGCCGGCCACCACGTGCGCCTGATGCAGTTCGCGAAGCAGTCGCTTGGCCAAGATCTCGTTGATGAGCGTGGATTTACCCGAACCGGACAGACCGGTGACGCAAATGAACAACTGCAGCGGCACCCGCACATCCAAGTTTTTTAAGTTGAACTCTGACGCCCCAATGATGCGCAGTTGCTTGCCGTTCGGTGCCCGGCGCTTGGCCGGCACCGCGATCTTCCGCTTACCCGCCAAATACTGGCCAGTTAGCGATCTGGCGGTCTTCGCGATCTTGTCCGGTGTGCCTTCCGCTACAATCTCTCCGCCAAACTTCCCCGCGTACGGCCCCACGTCGATCACCCAGTCGCTTGAGCGGATGGTCTCTTCGTCGTGCTCCACCACTAAAACGGTGTTACCCAGATCACGCAATCGCTTTAGGGTAGTAATCAGCCGACGGTTATCGTGTTGATGCAACCCGATCGAGGGCTCGTCCAAAATATAGATGACCCCACTCAAGCCCGACCCGATCTGGGTGGCCAGCCGAATGCGCTGGGCCTCGCCGCCGGACAGCGTACTGGCTGATCGATCCAGCGTTAGATACTCCAGTCCCACATTTTTTAGGAACCCTAATCGCTCGCCCACCTCTTTGAGGATCTGTTTGACTATCAGTTGGTCCTGCGTACTTAATTTCAATTTGGCGAAGAACTCGGCCGAGTCCCGCACCGCCAACCGGCTGACCTCCACGATGGAGCTGCCCCCCACCGTCACCGCCAACACCTCCGGCTTCAGTCGGGCGCCGTGACATTCGGGACACTCTTTGGCCAACATATACTGTTCTATCTCGGTGCGGATGAAATCCGAATCGGTCTCTTTGTACCTTCGCATCAAATTCGGAATGACCCCCTCGAACTTGGTCAAGTATTCATTGTTCTTGCCGTGCGGGGTCTGATATTCGATTAAAATATCTTTATCGCCGGTGCCGTACAAAATAGTGTTCAGCGCCCCCGCCGGCAGATCCTGTACCGGAGTGTCCAACGAAAAACCATGCTGTTTGGCCACCGCCGCGAGCAATCGATGGTTCCAGCCACCGCCGCTGGTCATCTGCACGCCCCACGGTTTGATCGCCCCTTCGCTGACAGACAACCGTCGATTTGGGATCAGCAGTTCCGGGTCTAACTCCAGCGTCACCCCTAGGCCAGTGCATTTGGGACAGGCCCCGTGCGGGCTGTTGAATGAAAAATGACGCGGCTCGAACTCCGGGATGCTGATGTCGCACTTGGGGCAGGCCAAACTCTCGGAAAAGAACCAGTCCCGCTCGCCATCAGCCACCTTCAGTTTGCCGTTGCCCAGTCGGAGAGCCGTCTCCACCGAATCGGCCAGCCGGGCGCGATCGTCGTTGCTCTCTATCTTCAAACTCAACCGGTCCACTACCGCGTCGATGGTGTGTTTCTTGTTCTTGTCCAGGGTGGGCACCTCATCCACTTCGTACAAACTGCCATCGATCCGTAGCCGAGCGTAGCCGGCCCGCTTCACCTCGCTCACCTCGGCTTTGAATTCACCCTTGCGGTCGGTCGCGATCGGAGCCAAGATCATCGCCTGCTCCAACTTTAACTCCATCAACTGGGGAATAATCTGATCAATGCTCTGGCGCACGACCGGTTTGCCGCACTTGGGGCAGTGCGGAACGCCCACCCGGGCAAAGAGCAGCCGCAGATAGTCGTAAATCTCGGTAATGGTGCCGACCGTTGACCGCGGATTGGACGAGGACGATTTCTGGTCAATGGAGATGGCTGGACTCAACCCCTCGATGCTGTCGACATCTGGCTTGTTGGCCGCGCCCAAAAACTGCCGGGCGTAGGCCGACAAGCTCTCCACGTACCGCCGGTGACCTTCGGCGTAGATAGTATCGAAGGCCAACGACGACTTACCCGAACCTGACAGACCGGTGATGACCACCAGTCGATTCTTGGGAATGTCCACATCAACATTCTTGAGGTTGTGTTCTCTGGCCCCCCGAACCTCGATCTTGTCCCTCATAAGTTTTCGGTCAGATTATGGTCGGATGGGGTTGCCACTAAAGAAATTGGTGATCAGCCCTCCGGCGCCCGGGCCGTAGCCACCCAACAGCAGCCGGCCAAAGGCGTACAACAGCACCCCGGTAATAGCGGCCACGATCATACTCTTGGCCGTGCTGATACCTTCTTTGGAACCGCTGGAGGTCATATAGGTAAATCCGGCCAGTACTACCGTCAAAGCCGCCAGCGCCCCCACCAGCACATTGGCGTAGTCGATGGCCGAGAAGAGATAGTCCTCGAACCCGATCCCGCCGCCGGTCGTATCACTGATGGCGGCTTGGCTGGAGTTAATCACTTCGGCCCCCACCTGGGCTATCAGCATCAACGCGAAAGCGGACAACACCGCCCAAAATCCCCATAGCCACGGTTTACTCCACCAAAACTTTACGCGTTTTTTATCCATAGCGCCCTAGAAGGCATATCTTGACGCACCAATACTACCCGAAAACCCTACTTCGTTCAACCCCTAAGCGCTCGCCTTATCTTCGAACCCGCATTTGGTGCAGGTCGGCCATCCGGTCTTGGGCTTCCTCACCATTAGCCCCCGACAGGTGGGACAGGGCTCTTTCAGGGGTTCGTCCCAGGAGGCAAAATCACATTTAGGATATTTACCACACCCCCAAAACATCTTGCCACGCTTAGTCCGGCGTTCCACTACCTTTCCCTCACGGCACTTCGGACAATCCATATCGCTGACCTTGGGCTCCAGATTTTCCACATGTTTACACTTGGGATAGTTGCTGCACCCCAAGAACTCGCCGAACCGCCCGCGTTTTTTAACTAACATACTGCCACACTCGGGACAAATTTTGTCAGTCGGTTCCGTCTGGCTCTGGCCATTACCGTCCAAGGCCTCGGTGTAGCGGCATTTGGGAAAGGTTGAACAGGCCAAAAACTTGCCGAACCGGCTGGTTTTCACGGTAAGCGGTGCGCCGCACAGCGCGCACTTTTTATCGGTTTGAACGTCGACCGGGGTCTGCTTCTCCACGGTTGCCTCTTTGAGTTTGATCTGCTGCTCGAACGGTTCATAGAAGTGGCGCACTACCGGCACCCACTCTTTTTTGCCCTCGGCGATATCGTCGAGGTCGTTTTCCATCTCAGCCGTGAAGTTGTAGTCGACAATGTCGGGAAAGTGTTTGACCAGAAAATCGCTGACCGTCATTCCCAACTCCTGCGGCACCAGCGCCCGCTTTTCCCGCTTAACATAGCCCCGCACCCCCAAAGTCGAAATTGTCGGCGCGTAGGTACTGGGCCGCCCGATGCCCATCTGTTCGAGCTGCCTGACCAAACTGGCCTCGGTGTAGCGAGCTGATGGTTCAGTAAAATGCTGGGTCGGCAGTACCTCGCGCAGAGTCACCGATTCGGTCTCTACCAACTTAGGCAGTTGATTCTCCTGGAACGGCCATCTGTCGAACACCTTGGCAAAGCCCGGGAAGATCACCGTCGCTCCCAGCGCCTTACTCTTGATCTCGCCAGATTCGATCATGGCCTCCTGCGTGTTGATGATCGCTGGCAACATCTGGCACGCGATCATCCGTTGCCAAATTAATTTGTACAGCTTCCACTGTTCGGGTGTGAGCTTGTCTTGTAGCGTCTCCGGCATCAGGTCGGGCCGGGTGGGCCGAATGGCCTCATGGGCTTCCTGCGCGCCCTTGGTCTTGGTCTTATAAAATATCGGATGGTCCGGCAGATACTCTC
>CAYOXG010000014.1:0-8837 GCA_964407885.1 uncultured Candidatus Saccharibacteria bacterium
GTGCCCTATATCGTGGTCTTTATTAACAAAGTCGACCTGGTAGATGACCTTGAGCTGGTGGACCTAGTGGAACAGGAGATCCGCGATCTCTTGAAGAAATACGAGTTCCCCGGCGATGAGATCCCGGTCATCCGCGGCTCTGCCCTGAAAGCGCTGGAGCATCCGACCGATGAAGCCGCCACTAAACCGGTCAGGGATCTGCTGAACGCCCTCGATACCTACATCCCCGATCCGGTCCGGGTTCTGGACAAACCGTTCCTGATGCCGGTGGAGGATGTCTTCTCCATTAAAGGCCGTGGCACCGTAGCTACCGGTCGGGTGGAGCAGGGGGTAGTGAAGGTGAACGAAGAGGTTGAGATCGTCGGCATCAAACCGACCCGCAAAACTGTGGTCACTGGCGTAGAGATGTTCAGAAAGCTTCTCGACCAGGGCCAGGCCGGCGACAACGTCGGATTGCTGCTGCGGGGCATCGAGCGGACTGACATCGAGCGGGGACAGGTAGCTGCTAAACCCGGCAGTATCACCCCACATACCGACTTTGAGGCCGAGGTTTACATCTTGAGCAAAGAGGAAGGTGGTCGTCATACACCGTTCGCTAAGGGCTACAAGCCGCAGTTCTATATCCGTACGACCGACGTGACCGGTGAGATCGAGTTGCCCGAGGGCACCGAGATGGTCATGCCGGGCGACAAGATCAAGATGCACATCAAATTGATCGTGCCGGTAGCCATGGATGAGGGTCTGCGCTTCGCCATTCGCGAAGGCGGCCGGACGGTTGGAGCCGGTGTGGTGACCAAGATCATTAAGTAACCAATTTAATCGCCCCCGTCCCTTCTCTTTGCCCCTTTAACACTTATGGCGACCTCCAAACCAACAGCCGTGGGAACCAAAAAGGCCGACAAGGCCAAAGACGCCAAGCAACGGATCCGGATCCGGTTGAAGGCCTATGACCATCGGATCTTGGATCGATCGGCCCATCTGATCATCGAGACCGCCGAGCGGACGGGAGCGGTCGTGCTGGGACCGGTGCCGCTGCCGACCGAGAAGAAGATCTACACGGTGTTGAAGTCAACCTTCGTCCACAAGGACTCTCGCGACCAGTTCGAGATGCGCATTCACAAACGGCTGATCGAGATAGTCGATCCAACCCCCAAGACCATTGATGCGTTAACTAACTTGAGTTTGCCGGCTGGGGTGAACATCGAAGTAAAAATGTGATTAGCGTCTGCGCTAATCATCCCGAGCTTGTCGAGGGATGTTCCGTATTATTCAGCTAGCGTTAACTCTCCTGCGTCTCCCCTTAATGAGGCCAGAAGTAGATATTTATATGGCAGGCATGTTCGTAACCAAACTGATGATGACCCAAGCTATCGCCGCGGACGGCAAGGTCAGAGCCGTGACTATCGTCCGGGCCGAGCCCAACGTCATCACTCAAATTAAAACGCCGGAGCGTGACGGCTATTTCGCGTTGCAACTGGGGCTGCCCAGTGCCAAGTTGCCGACCAAAGGCCGCGCGGCACGGTGGCGCCGTCGGGGAGAGTTTATCTACCCCGAGGGTGAGTATCAGCTTGGCGGAACACTCACAGCCGAGATGTTCGCCGTGGGTGACAAGGTCAAAGTCATGGGAATCAATAAAGGTCACGGTTTCGCCGGCACCGTTAAACGGCATCAGTTCCATCGCGGTCCCATGACGCACGGCCACGACCACCATCGGGCGCCGGGGAGTATTGGCGCGATGGGGATGCCCAAGGTGGCCAAAGGGATGCGGATGGCCGGTCATCTGGGAGACAAGCGCACGACCGTGCGGGGGCTGACGGTCGCGGCCGTTGACACCAAGAATCAGCTATTGGCCATCACCGGCGCGGTGCCGGGGCCAATCCGCTCTGTTTTAACTATTGAAAAGTATGGCTAAGACCACCTCTGCGCCAGCTATGGCCGAGTCCGTGAAACTTCAGCCGGTCACTCCGGCCGACTTAGGGTTAGTCGAGGTCAAGGTCAGGCCAACTCTACTGCGGCAGGCCTTGCTGGGGTATTTGGCCAATCGGCGGCAGTCCCCGGCTCATACCAAGGCGCGGGGCGAGGTCAGGGGAGGAGGCCGCAAACCGTGGCGCCAAAAAGGGACCGGCCGGGCTCGGGTGGGCTCCAGTCGGACGCCCCTGTGGCGCGGCGGGGGCGTTATCTTTGGTCCGACCAACGCCCGCAACTTCCTTCAAACCATCACGGCCAAAGCCCGGCGTCAGGCCCTGTCCGCCGCTCTAGCTCTTAAAACCCAAACCGATGCGGTCAAGATGGTCGCTCTGCCGGAGTCGCTGGCCAAAACCAAGGTCATCAAAGCTCAACTACCCGAGTTGTACGTTGGCCGGCAGGTGCTGATGATAGTTGAACGTCCAGCCGCGATGAAGGTCTGGCGGAATCTGCCGAACATCCATTTGGTCTCGCCGGCCCGAGTCAACGCGTTGGAGGTGATGGCGGCGACCACGATCGTACTGGTGGGTGACGCTTTAACTGCGATCAAGTCGCGGATCAAATAATTATGGCTAAACTGCCTATTAAAAAACCGATCATCTCCGAAAAAAGTATCTCGCAGGGTACGGTAAATAAGTATACCTTTCTGGTGGACGGGACGATCAATAAGCGAGCCATCGCCGATGCCGTTTCGAAACTTTTCAAAGTGACGGTTAAGGAAGTTAGTATCATCAATGTTCGCGGCAAGCTGAAACGGTTTCGCCGGGTGGCCGCCAAACGGTCCGATCAGAAAAAAGCCATCGTTACCCTGAAGGCCGGCGATCGGATCACCCTATTTGAGGAGAATAAATGACAGTTCGCATTCTTAAACCAACCACTCCCGGACAGCGCGGCATGCGCCAGATCGTTTACCGGGACGTCATCACCGCCAAGAGCGCGGTGAAGAGTTTGACGAAGGGTGGCAAACGGGGGAGTGGCCGCAACCGTCGCGGTGTCATCACCATCCAACATCGCGGCGGGGGGGCCAAGCAGAGCGTCAGGTCAGTTGACACCAGACAGCAACGGTTGGGTGTCCCGGCGACCGTCCGCGACATCGCCTATGATCCCAAGCGTACCGCCTTTATCGCGCACTTGGTCTTTACCAACGGCGAACAGTCATATATTTTGGCGCCCGAAGGGCTGAAGCGGGGCGACAAGATCATTTATAATCCAGCGACCAAGGTCAAACTGGGCAATCGGATGCAGCTCAAGGCCATCCCGGCCGGCGTCGCTGTTCACAACGTCGAACTAGCTCCGGGACTGGGTGGTCAGATCGTCCGGTCGGCTGGCGCCAGCGCTACGGTGATGGGCTTCGACGGCGGTTACGCTCTGTTGAAACTTCCATCGGGCGAGGTGCGCAAACTGCCCGAGATCGCCTACGCCAGTATTGGCGCTGTCTCCAACCCCGAACATATGAATATTAAGATAGGTAAAGCCGGTCGGAAGCGATGGATGGGCCGTCGGCCCCACGTCCGCGGTAAAGCCAAGAACCCGGTTGACCACCCGCACGGCGGGGGCGAGGGGAGCTCGTCTATCGGGATGAAACACCCCAAGACCCCCACCGGCAAACCGGCGCTGGGCTTTAAAACCCGCGACCGCAAAAAAGCCAGCAATCGGTTAATCGTCAAACCCCGTCCGCGGAAGAAAGGCCGCAAGAAGTAATCACCAAAACCATGAGTCGTTCCAGCAAAAAAGGTCCCTACATTGATGCGCGTTTAATGAAGCATGTCCTGTCCGCCCGCGCGGCCGGGACCAAAGCAGGCATTAAAACCTGGAGTCGGGCGAGTAGCATCGCGCCGGAGATGGTCGGCCTGACCATCGGGGTGCACAACGGCAAAGACCACGTCCCGGTCTATATCACGGAAAATATGGTCGGCCACAAGTTAGGGGAGTTCGCTCATACTCGCAAGTTCCGTGGTCACGGCGGCAAGATGGCCAAAGAACAGGCCAAGGATGCCACAGTTGGGGCCGCCCCGGTAGCTGGGCCCGCTCCTAAAAAAGGCGGTAAAAAGAAATAACCATGGAAGTTAAAGCGATCACAAAATTCGCGCGGATGAGCCCGAAGAAGATTCGGCCGCTGGCCGTCGTCCTGCGGGGTCTCCCGGCCGCAGCCGCCGTAACCCAGTTAAAATACCATCGCAGCAAATCGGCCAAACTTCTGTTACAGGTCGTCCGGTCGGCTATGGCCAACGCCAAGAACAACTATAATCTAAAGGAAGACAATCTCAAGATCAAGCGGCTGACGGTTGATGCCGGTCCTACCCAAAAGCGATACTGGATGCGTTCGCGCGGCAGTTCCGACCGCCTGCTGAAACGGACCGCTCATCTATCCGTCGTGCTGTCGGAGATCAAGCCAACGCTGACCAAAAAACCGGTCGCCAAACCGACCGTTTCTGTCCCGGCGCAACCGACCGACACCACGTCGGTCAGCTCCGAACCGACCGCCCCGACCGGTCAAGCCGAGTTGAAACCATTTCAGGATAAGGGTAAACCCTCGGGTGTCCGCCGCGGGCTGGGCCGGATCTTTACTCCCCGGACCACTAATAAATAATCATGGGTCAGAAGATCAATCCCCAACTTTTCCGCCTGGGAACGACCGCCAAATGGCAGTCGCGGTGGTTTAATACTAAACACTACGGTCAGTGGCTGATCGAAGACCACCGCATCCGGGCGCTGGCGACTGAACGGTTCAAGAAAGCCGCCATCGCTGAGGTGGAGATCGAACGGTTCGCCAACGCTACCCATCTGATTATCTGGACGGCTCGTCCGGGTGTGATCATCGGTCGGGGCGGGGCGGGAGTCGAGGCCTTTAAAAAAGAGGTCGCGAAACTGACCAACACCACGGTGAATGTCGACATTCATGAGGTGCGCGATCCCGAGAGCAACGCCGCTATTATCGCCACCAACATCGCCGAACAGATCGAACGGCGCATTCCATTCCGGCGCATCATCCGGCAGTCGGTGGATGCGGCCAAACAGGCCAGAGTTCAGGGTATTCGTATCGTTATCTCCGGCCGGCTCAACGGAGCGGAGATCGCCCGGACCGAGATGTTCAGTTTTGGCAAGGTTCCCCTGCACACCATCAAGCAACCGATCGACTACGCCTTGCGCACGGCCTATACCACCTACGGCACTATCGGGATCAAGGTCTGGGTCTTAAGGTCCGAGGCGGCCGAAGCCGCCCTGGCGGGCGATACTAATTCTTAACCGTTATGTTATTCCCCAGGAAAGTTAAATTCAGGAAACAGCATCGCGGCAAGCGCGGCGGGGTGGCCACTCGGGGGAACTTGGTCAGCTTCGGCCGCTACGGTTTGAAATCGCTGGACGCCAACTGGATCACCTCTCGCCAGATCGAAGCGGCGAGGCGGGCGATCACCCACTTTATTAAACGCGAGGGTCGGGTCTGGATTCGGATCTTTCCCCATCAAGCGGTTACCGCTACGCCCAACGAGACCCGGATGGGCGGCGGCAAGGGAGCTGTCAGCCACTTTGTGGCGACGGTCAAACCCGGGACCATTATGTTCGAGATGGATGGAGTGCCGGCCGAGGTGGCCACGCGAGCGTTAAAACTGGCCGGACATAAACTGCCGGTCAAGACCAAAGTCGTCAGCAAAGGAGACATCCATGGGTAGATCACGTGCGACATTACAGGATTATCGCGGGCTCGACCTCTCCGCCCTCGATGCCAGAATTACCGAGGCGAGACGCAAGCTGCAAGAGATGCGGGCCGAGTTGGCCATCCGCAAACTGACCAACCACGCCGCCATCCGCCATACCAGACAGGAGCTGGCTCGGCTGCTGACCGTCAGACAAGAAAAGACCCTGCTAGCTAGCATCGCCGATCATGAATAACTCACTGCGTTCATCTAAGACCGGCATCGTTATCAGCCGGGCCGGGAAACAGACCGTCATCGTCCGGGTGGATAGTTATGTGCCGCACCCGCTGTACAAAAAACGTATTCGCAAGACCAAGCGATTCGCGGCGCATGACCAAGCCGATATCGTTCAGGTAGGCGATAAGGTGACTATTGGCGAGACCCGGCCGATCAGCAAGACCAAACACTGGGCCATCGTTCAGGTGTTAGCTACCGCCAACCAACCAACGGAGGAACAGGTATGATCCAGGCCGGCACTAATTTAAAAGTGGCTGATAACACCGGTGCCAAGCATGTCCGCTGTTTCAAGGTGCTGGGTGGGAGCCGTCGCCGCTACGCCCATTTGGGCGACATCGTGGTCTGCACCGTGAAGGTGGCGTCCCCAACGGGTGTGGTTAAAAAGAAAGAGGTGGTCAAGGGGGTGGTGGTGCGGGTATCCCGCGCTACCCGCCGGTCCGACGGCAGTTATATTCGGTTTGACGAGAACGCCGTCGTGCTGGTTGATGCCCAGAAACAACCGCGGGGGACCCGGGTGTTCGGTCCGGTGGCCCGGGAACTGCGCGATCGGGGATTCATGAAAATAATTTCCTTAGCCCCAGAGGTCTTATGAAGATTCGCAAAGGCGACAAAGTGTTAGTGACCAAGGGCCGCGACCGCGGCAAGAGTGGGGTAGTGGTGGTCGCCGATCACGCCATTGGCCGGTTAAAGGTCGAAGGAGTGAATATCTACAAGCGGCATCAGCGGCGCGGCGGACGCAATCGCCAACCCGGCGGCATCGTGGAGGTGGTGGCCTCTCTGCCGGCGGCCAATGTGATGCTGGTCTGCCCGAACTGCAACCGGCCGACGCGGGTGGGCTATCAGACGGTTGGTGACGCTAAGCGGAGAATATGTAAGCGCTGTCAAACGATCATTGAATATGTTAAAAAGTGAATATTTTAAATTGTTGCCGAAGCTGAAAGACGAGTTGGGTCTCGCCGGCGTGGCAGCGGTGCCGCGGATCACTAAAGTGGTCATTAACGCTGGTGTCGGTAAACTGGCCGGCGACGCTAAGGCGATCGACATGGTCAGGGGCGAGCTGAAGCTGATCAGTGGACAACAACCGGTTATCACTAAAGCCAAAAAGTCCATCGCCGGGTTCAAACTGCGCGAGGGCGACCCGGTCGGGATCAAGGTGACTTTGAGGGGCGGCCGGATGTACGACTTTCTCGATCGGCTGATCCATGTCGCCCTGCCCCGCGTCCGCGATTTTCAGGGACTGTCACCCCACAAGGGATTCGACGGGCACGGGAACTTTACGCTAGGACTAAGCGAACACGCCGTCTTTCCCGAAGTGGTATTTGAAAATGTCGATAAGGTCTTCGGTTTGGAGCTAACCATCGCCACTACCGCCAAAACCGATGCGCAGATACTGACACTTCTGCGCGCTCTCGGCTTCCCTTTTCAACCATCTACTAAATAACTGATGCTATGGCTCGTAAAGCATTAATAAATAAAGCCAACCGCAAACCCAAGTCCACCACCCGCCGACAGAGCCGGTGCGCGCTGTGCGGACGGGGACATGGATTTCTCCGGGACTTCGGGATCTGTCGGATCTGCTTTCGGGAGTTAGCCCGTACCGGGAAACTGCCGGGAGTTAAAAAGGCCAGCTGGTAACCAATAACGACTATGATGACTAACGATCCGATCGCCGACCTGCTTACTCGCATCCGCAACGCCGTGGCTGTGCGCCATGCGGTTGTAGTCCTGCCCCATTCACGGACAAAATGGGAGATCGTTCAACTGTTGCAAGCCAACGGTTATGTGCAGGACGCGGTTGTCCTGCCCGGCAAAGACACCGGTTTCTCCGAGATCAAACTCACCCTCAAATATACGGCCGAGGGCGAGCCGATCATTCAAGGCCTGCGGCGGGTCAGCCGCCCCGGCCAGCGGATCTACACATCGGTGGGTCGGTTAGGATACGTGCTGGGCGGGGTCGGCGCGACGGTCGTCTCCACCTCCAAAGGCATCATGACCGATAAGGTGGCGAGACAGCAGAACCTCGGTGGCGAAGTTCTATTTAAGATTTGGTAATTATGTCTAAGATCGGCAAAACCCCCATTTCTATTCCCAGCGGCGCCTCGGTCGAATTGACCGATGGTGAGGTAAGGTTGAAAGGCAGCCGCGGCGAACTGTCCGTCACCGTGCCGGCGGGGATTGTAGTGGAGAGACAGGAGAGTACGCTAATAGTGAAGCGCACCAACGATGCCCAACCCACCCGGGCTCTGCATGGGTTAGTCCGGTCGCTCATCAAGAATCAGCTTCAGGGCGTGACCGAGGGCTTTGCCAAAACATTAGAGATCAACGGCGTCGGTTTCCGCGCCGAGCTGAAGGGCGATCAGATCGTTCTGCATGTTGGTCTGTCGCATCCGGTCAATTTGGATATCATTTCGGGAGTGGAAGTAAAACAGGAAAAGAATCAACTGATCATCTCTGGCATCGACAAACAACGAGTAGGCCACATGGCCGCCATCATTCGGGAAGTGAAGAAACCAGAGCCGTACAAGGGCAAGGGTATTAAATATACTACCGAGGTCATCAAGCGCAAGGCCGGCAAAGCGGTTAAGACCGCCGCCTAAATTAATGACGCAATGAACGCAACCCATATCGTCGACAATCAGCGCCGTCTGCGCAAACTCCGGACCCGAAGCCGCTTGCACGCCAAAGCCGATCGGCCGCGACTGGTTATCCGGCGCAGTAACCAAGCTATCTACGCGCAAGTCGTCGGCAGTGACGGCCGGGTATTGGCGGCCGCCTCCAGTATTAAAAGTCAGATCAAAGGTCCGACCGCCCAAGCGGCGGCTGTTGGAGAGGCGGTCGCCAAAGCCGCCCAAGCCGCCGGGATTAATCGAGTGGTATTCGACCGCGGGGCCTATGTCTATCATGGCCGGGTTAAAGCGTTGGCCGAGGCGGCGCGGGAGC
>CAYOXG010000015.1:0-8246 GCA_964407885.1 uncultured Candidatus Saccharibacteria bacterium
CTCCGGCATAGTCGGACCGATCTTTGAGCACTATATGCGCAATGCCATGCTACTCTTACTGGCCGATCCAGAAGACGGGGCAACCTTAATTGACGTCCCGCGAGTGTTCACCGACAGAAACTTTAGGGAACGGAAACTGCAGAAGGTGTCCGATCCGACCGTATTGCGGTTCTGGAAGGAAGAGTTCGCCCAGGCCGAAAAAAGCAATCAAGTAGGGGAGTTGTTCTCTTATATTGTGAGCAAGGTCGGGCGGTTCATCAGCAATGAGATGATGCGCAATATCGTCGGTCAGACCCAGAGCGCCTTTGATATCCGCGACGTGATGGACAACAAGAAGATCCTACTGGTCAACTTGGCCAAGGGCCTGACCGGCGATATCAATAGCAATCTGTTAGGATTTATAATCGTCTCCAAACTGCAGATGGCGGCGTTGTCGCGGGCGGATGTGCCGGAGATGAACCGGCCGGACTTTTATCTATATATCGATGAGTTCCAAAATGTGACCACCGATTCCATTTCGACCATTCTGTCAGAGGCGCGCAAGTATCGTCTGAACTTGACCATCGCGCATCAGTTCGTGGCCCAATTGGAGGATAAGATCCGCGATGCCGTGCTGGGCAATGTGGGCTCGATGGTGGCCTTCCGCATTGGCGCGCTGGACAGCGATGTCATCGGCAAGGAGTTCGCGCCCGAGGTCAGCGAGAATGATCTAGTGAACATTGAGAGCCGGAACGCGTATGTGAAGCTAATGATCGACGGTGCTTCCAGTAAGCCCTTTACCATGCAGACCCTGCCGCCGATGGGAGCCGATAACCCGCGGATCGGTTCCGCTATCAAGCAGTTATCGCGTCTAAAGTTTGGCAAGGATCGCCGGATGGTGGAGTTGCAGGTCGGGGAGCGCATCAAATATGTCAAGGACATCGACCTGTCCGGAGGCATTGCCCCGTAGAGACAATTTGATACACCCAAGGTGTCGGCGCAAAGCGCGATTAAATTTCTTCTACGGGGTTGACCAAATGGCTCCAGCCGTGTACAATCAGACACACCGTGGAGAAATAACCAATAACCAAATAACAAATTACAAACAAACTCTAAACATCAAGCGCCAAATACTAAACTAAATTACGAGGGGAAACAAAATGGCAGACAAATCAAAAATCGAAGTCGTCAAACAGCTACTGGAGACCGCTACTGCCAACTTGGCTTCGGCCAAGCAGATTTTGGGCGAACTCTTAGGCACCTCATTTGATGACCTGCCGGCTCGGACGGCCGGATTGAAGTCCGAGGGCAATGTCATCGAGGGCGTGTTTGACGGTGAGCATATGGTGGACAAGGACGGCAAGAAGTACCCGGTGCCGGCCAACTACGCCAGCAAATCGAAGCTGGTGGCTGGTGATGTGCTGAAACTGACTATCCAAGACGACGGCTCGTTCATTTTCAAACAGATCGGTCCGATTGAGCGTAAGAAACTGATCGGCACGATCGTGTATGAGAACGATCAGTATAAGGTTGTAGCTGGCGGTAAGTCCTACCAAGTGTTGATGGCCTCGGTGACGTACTTTAAGCTCAAACCGGGGGACCAAACCACCATCCTAGTCCCAGGGATCGATGAGGGCGCCAAGTGGGCCGCGATCGAAAGTGCGGTCATCTCACCGGGGAGCGAGGGATAAAACATAGTTGGGGGCAATGGGGAACCACCGTTAATAAGGAGTACCACCATTCAACTTCGCACAAGATACATTGTGCGACACTGTCTACTCTGGCCTCTTGGCCATCCCGAGCCCAGCCGAGGGACCTCCCCCACCGGTATTTAAATATGCCCGTCATGCTGAATTTATTTTACTTATCTGGATTCTAAACCAAGTTCAGAACAATAAATCACCACCACTCCCCCGTTGATTGATGTCTCCCTCACAAAATACGCTTGCAGAGCGTATTTTTGACTCTTTAGAGGTGATTTTGGGTATAAAAAGGGCCCCCTCGTCTCGCGACGAGGGGGCCAACCAACCTTTTCCCTTCCCTAGGAAATCAAAAGAACAGAACGGTTTAACTCGGGCAGATACCGCCGGCGGCGAACTTGATGGTCAGACCACCGCAGGTGAACTCGCGAACATCGGCCATATTCACGGTCAAGAGCGTTCCCGACGGGTTGACCACCCGCAGGGCCGGTCTTCCATCCGGCCGTTCAAGCCGTCCCTTAACGATACTGCGGGCTTCGGGATAGTTTTTGACGACGACTATCTCCCTTCCGTGATGACCAGCCCCTAGAATGGTAGCGATGGCCTTAATGTTGGCCGCGTTGAGGATGATTATGATCTCTGTTTCCGTTGCGGTCGGACTACCGACCTGCTCTGCTGACATTACAATCCTCCTTAGTTTTTTAATCAAACCATTCCCTACGACGGTCACCACTGGTCAAACGCGATAACTTGGGGTAGTGGTTGCTGGTGATAGGGGTAGATGGCGGCGCGGAGGAAATTAACAAAGTCATCCGCGCTGAACTGATGTTTATTCCCAAACCACCGCGATCTGATCTGGAGATTTTCGATCGCCGGTGGGAGCATCTCCTCTAGCTCGTGGTAAATGATGATCTCTAGCTGCTCTATATCTACCAGCAGAATCTGCATCCAGTATCCATCACCGAGGCGGTATAGATCCTTGGGTCTCACGCCCCGTCTAATGGCATCGATCTGCTCAACGGCCACTCTTAATAATTCGGGTGGCACCTTGCCGCTGTCAGCCAAGTCAATCACCTCCTTAAGTGATGTTTACCAGCGGAAGTCGTCCGCTAACGTATTCAAAGTTGTTAATGTACCGCCATCCGAGTACCGGTTAGCCGGTACATCAGGCATAGTAGCACTTTCTAGCTCTGGAAGCAAGTATTTGGCGGGGTTAATCCCCCACCGCTCACCGTTAATTATTCGGTCAATTTGGAGGTGTAGATGCGGATTAATTGTACCTGAACTTCCCGTGTAGCCAATGACTTGACCCTGCCTCACCCTCTCCCCTACCGCTACAGAAATTTTATCTAGATGCGCGTAAGTAATCTGAAAATTGTTTGTCTGTACCACGATAGTGTTGCCGGCTTTGGTGCCGGTGAAGACCACTCCCCCATCGCTAGCCGAAATGACGGGTGTGCCGGTTCTTGTCGCGATATCAATGCCATTATGCCGATTGCCCCAAGCGGGATATTTAACATTGTAATCTTCGTCGATGGCTTGGATGTGACCAAATAATCCATAAATGAACCAAGTATCTCCGGGCTGATAAACAAACTTTCCATCGACTACGCCGTAGTCGCTGATCTGCCCACTGTTGGTGTCGACCCAACTGAAACTTTCTTCCGTGCCGACATAATCAGCGTGGATGGAGGGAACCTGAAGTGGGAAGACCAGAGACAGGTTGGTAGCCCTTCGACTTGACTCAGGGACTAAACTATTCTCTAAAGGAATTAAACTATTTCCTGAGCGAAGATCGCCTGTGGCGATCGTAGTTGAAGGAACTACGATAACAGAACCAGCGGTGGTGGGTTGGGCCGGCGCCTGGGCCCGGACTGGCGCAAAGAGGGCCACCAGCCCCAGCGGCAAGGCTAGGACGGTTAGATAGATATTACGCATTGAAAAAGGCCTTGAAGTCCCCCAAGGTCTTTTGTTTTTGCCCCCGATTTACGTCTTTAATCTAGGCCTATTGCAGCTCTGGGTCAAGTTTTCTTGATATTCCCCACGAATGCGGTCAAACCCCCCAGCCAATCACTTGAAGCTAAGTCGGTATGCGGGAAGGACAGATACTTCTCCCCGACCGCGAGATGAGGCGCCAACTTTAACAAGGGCTCCAGCATCTTTGGCTTGGGCGGAGTGGTCAGGTGGATGGTGATCTGGTACTTGGGCACAGTTCCAGACGGATGGAGGTTCTTGGCGGCGATGGAGGTGATTTCTTGGGTGGCGAGCGCGGCCAATTTCAGGCGCAGAAGTTTTTTTAAATTGACTACCTCGATCGGCAGTTTGCCGTGGTTCTCTTCTATCCGCTTGAACTCTTCGTCTAGATTGCGGGTGTTCTCGATAATTCCCAGCGTTTGATAGATCTTCAAGCGCTGACTTTCGGCGTCCACATATTTAACCGGTAGAAAGGCCGCCACCGGTAAGTCGATGGTGACATCAGAGACATCGATCTTGCGGCCGGTGCGCATCTCCTCGATGGCCTTATTCAAGAGCTTAGTGTACAAGCTCAATCCAATGGCGGTGATGTGGCCGTGCTGTTCGCGCGACAACACCCCGCCGGCGCCACGGATCTGCATATCCCGCATCGAGATATTGTAGCCACTACCCAGTTCGGTATTTTCTTGAATGGTTTTAAGACGCTCCAAGGCCTTGGGCGAGAGTTTACCTTTGTTGTAGAGGAAATAAGCATAGGCCTGCACCTGGCCTCGGCCAATGCGGCCGCGGAGCTGGTGCAACTGGCTCAAACCGAAGTGGCCGGCGGCGTCCACCACCAAAGTGTTCACATTCGGATTATCCAACCCGTTCTCAATAATAGTTGAGGCGATTAACACATCGTACTGATTCTGGTTGAACGACTGCATAATTTTGGCCAGCAACCGTTCGCTCATCTGCCCGTGGGCGTGGATGAATTTGACCTCCGGCATCAACTTTTCCAGTTTGTGCTGGACGGTATCGATGGTCTGGACTCGGTTGTGGACGAAGTAGACCTGCCCGCCGCGCTTGACTTCTTTCTCCACGGCCTGCTGGATGATGTCAGGGGTGTAGAGTGAAACAGTAGTGATAATGGGGAGCCGGTTCGTCGGCGGGGTCTCGATGACGGAGATGTCGCGGATGCCAGACAGGGCGAGGTTCAGGGTTCGCGGGATAGGCGTGGCGGTCAAGGACAGTACATCCACCTCACTTCGCAGTTGCTTGAGCTTTTCCTTGTGGGCGACGCCGAAGCGCTGTTCCTCGTCGATGATGACCAGCCCCAGATTTTTGAACCTGATATCTTTAGACAGCAGCCGATGGGTGCCAATGACGATGTCCACCTCGCCCAGTTTCAACTGGCCGACCACCTCGCTCTGTTCGCTCTTGGATTTGAACCGGCTCAAGGCCGCCACCTTCGTGCCGAAGGGCTTCAGCCGTTCGGTGAAGGTCTGGTACTGTTGCTCGACCAAAATGGTGGTGGGGGCGAGGTAGGCCACCTGATAGCCCGAGGTGATAGCCTTGAAGGCCGCCCGGATGGCCACCTCGGTCTTGCCAAAGCCGACGTCCGCCACCAACAGCCGATCCATCGGTTTGTCCCGTTCCATATCCCGCAAGATCTCGTTGATGACCGATTCTTGGTCGGGGGTCTCTTCAAAGGCGAAGGTATCGGCCAGCGCTTTCTCCCATAACTCTTCCGAATTAAAACTGATACCGGACTCCAGCTGACGCTTGGCGTAGAGATCGAGAAGTTCTTTGGCAAACTTGTGTGATTCTTTGCGGATGCGGGCCACCGCCCGCTTCCACGATTGGCTGGACAGCCGGGTGAGTTGCGGCGGGCGGCCATCGACGGAGATGTATTTGCTGACCTTGTCGATCTGGTCGATGGGGACGTAGAGTTTGTCGCCTTTGGCGTATTCGACTATCAAATATTCGCGTTCGACGCCGTTGAGTTGAAGCTTTTGGACGTCTAACAGCCGGCCGATGCCGTGGTCGTTGTGGACGATGTAGTCGCCTCTGCCGATCTCGGACAGGAACAAGCGCTGTTGTTTTACGGTGGCGCTGTTTTTGATGTCCGCGGTGATGGCGAAGATCTCGTCGTCGGTGACTAACATCAGTCGCAAGGAAGGGCTGACCGTGCCGATGCCGGGGAGACCCGCGAGGGCGGCAGGATTTTCGGCCAAGGCCAATCCGGCTTCCCTGAAGATCTGGGTCAGAGATCGGGCCTTGTCGGTGCTGACGCCGACCTGCCAGCCATCGCCGAGATGCTTCTTGATGTCTTTGGTCAGCCGATCCATCTGTGAGGCGTAGATAGACGGTTCAAAGAAGTCGAAATCGATGCGGCCGATATCGCCCGAGGCGATGGCCTCGATCTTCAGGATGGGCAGGTCGTCGAGGGCTTTGTTGATGATGGCCAAGCGGGCGTTTTCGCTGGCGACGAACATCTCGTACAAGGACTGCATAATCTCTTCGGTGTGGTCGAGCACAACGATAACTTTGTCTTGCAGTTCGGTCAGATGCTCGACCAAGCTGGGAGCAAAGGTCTTGGGCTTGGCCGCGGCCAGCGTGACGGCGGAGAGAGTGTCGAGTTTGGCGCCGTTGATCGGTTCGAAGGTGTGGAGGCGCTCGATGGTATCGCCGGCAAAAGTTATCCGAATGGGGTGCTTGGCATCGATCGGAAACACATCCACCACCTCGCCGCGCTGGGCGGCCTCGCCGGCCTGGAAGGTCTTGGTCTGGCGCTCAAATCCCAGCCCGATGAGTTGAGTCATCAGTTGGTTCGGTCCAAGGGTGGTGCCGACTGTCAACGCCAGAGCGGTAGCCGGCTGGGTCAGGGGCTCGATCAAATGTTTAGCGGTGAAAATAGTCAGTTGGCGGTCGCGAGTTAGTTGCTCCCCCATCTTGACCCGGGTCTTGAAGTTCTCAATGAACTCTTCGCGGTTCAATGAGCTGGACCGCAGCGGCGGATAGACATTGGCCGATATCCCCCACAAACTTTTCATCAGCCGCTCCAGCGCAAACTGGTCCAGCTCGGCTTTGGTCACAAATACCACCGGCTTGGTCTGGGTGGTTAGCAGGGTGGCCAACAGCAAAGACCGCCCGAATTGGTTCAGGCCGGTGAGGGTAAATTTTTGCTGCCCTAATCCAGTTATGAGTTTCTGAAAACTCGGACTAACAGCAAATTTTCTCTGAACGAGTGGGTAAAACTCCGAATCGGTCAACTATTGACAGAATATAGAATATATGGTACAATGAAATGATAGGCGGGAGGGTCTTGCTCGCGATTGGCTGTTCTACCCTCCTTGAATGGTTCGTTCGCGAGTAAGATTCTCCCTGCTTATTCTACCGGCGTCCCATCCCATTAAATCTCACTTTTCTGGGACTGGTTCAAAAGCCGAATGGCCGATGCCGGGATACTGGGGAGAACAACTGCAAGAGGAAGGCATTGCCCTTCCTTTTGCTTATAATCGGTCTGTTATCTGGGGTAAGGCCGCTTTGATGGCGGTCATTTCTTTTGAGGTGAACGGGCGCAGGACAAATTCGCTGGTCTCGATCTTATCAGTGGCGGGGCGACCGATGCCGATCTTAAGACGGGGAAGGTTGGTAGTTTGTAGTTGGTCGATGATGGACTGCATCCCCCGGTGTCCGGCGCTACTCCCCCGCTCCCTGAACCGGGTCTCGCCCAGCGGCAGGTCCACATCATCATAGATCACCGTCAAGTCGCCCACGGCCAGGTTGAAGTGTTTCAACAGCCGAGAGACGACCCCGCCAGAATTATTCATCAGCTTGGTGGGCTTGGCAAGGATTACTTGGGGGGCCCGAGCTATCTCACTTCCAAGTTTCTTGTCGGCTCGCCACTTGGCTTTGAGATATTTGGCTAACCAGTCCACCGCCAGATAGCCGGCGTTGTGTCGGGAGCGTGCGTATTGTTTGCCCGGATTGCCCAGGCCGACTATCAGTTTCATTCCAGATGCTCGTTGGTGTCGTCCGCTTCCTCCGGCTGATGGCTACGCTCCAAGAGTTTGCGTGCCTCCTCAGAAATCTCCACCGTGTCGGGACGGTGTTTAGGATTGGGTTTGGCTTTTTCGATGCGTTCAACCCGGAGGGGTTCGGGTTCATCCTCCGGGAAATGAAAGGGGCTGACCCCTTCGCCGGGGTTTATCTTGCCTATCTTACCCATAGGTCTTTCAGGCGAAAACTTCGGTGCCCTCTTTGACCGGTTCAGTGGTCTGAATGCCGACCACATCGCCCTTCTTGGCTGTGTCCACGCCAGCCCGCTCGATCTGCATGGACTCCACCGGTTGGCTGAACTCCGCTTCACCTTTTTTGAAGGTGAGCATGTCGCCTAGTTTGACGGGGGCGTCAAGAGCCACAATCGCTACTCCGATCTTGTCGTAGTAGTGCGTGACCTTACCGACCTTTTTATCCGCCATAATATCCTCCCGTGGGTTAGGACTATGACATAGATATTATACACCAAAGGGGAATATCCCCTTTACAACCCCTCTTTTTCTGTTTATTTTTTGCAACGCCCGTGTCGCGTTGCATCGACAGCCACTT
>CAYOXG010000016.1:0-8190 GCA_964407885.1 uncultured Candidatus Saccharibacteria bacterium
CCATAATTTGTTAAATTCTAAATACTAATATCTAAATTCTAAACAATTTCAAATATCCAAATCCAAAACTTATTTATTTTGATTTTTCTAGTATTGAACCGAATATCTTAGTCAACTCTGTCGCTTCTTGGATAAGTTGTTCCTGACGCTCAATATCTCCATTGGGTTTTGTCAGTCGGAGCCAGAACCGACTCTCTTTGGCCTCCTTGCGGCAAATCTTTATCCTCATCACAAAGTCTTTTTTACTTAATGACTCATTAGCTTCGATATAGTTGGCACCAACCGAGCCGGCAGAACGCACCAACTGTTTCCCATTTTCGATATTAGATGTCTTAACTGGCAAACTATTCACATATTGGCTCACATCATCGGCGAACTTCAGGGTTCTGGATTCCAGATCGTATCGAACAGTTGTTTCCCCCGTTTTGAGCATTTGGACTTGGTGCTTATTTAGAATTTAGGATTTTGTGATTAGGATTTAGCGCCTTAGCGCAATTTACGACGGATGAATTTAGATTTGGGTTTAGCGAGCTTGATCCGACTGGCGGGTTTACTGGTTCGCACCGGCTTGGCCAGTTTGCGGACCGTGAACGATTTTTTGGTCCCTCGGCTCGGCTCGGGGTGAGCTGCCTTGGCTTTCATCCGGCTCATCGGCTTGGTCGCCACTGGTTTGGCTAGAGTTCGCTTGGCAAAGGCCTTGGATGCGACTCTCGAAGCCGCCTTATCCGGTTTCTCGTCGTCCGCCATCACCTCGATGGCCGGCAACTTGGCCAATTCGCGCTCGGTCAATTCCTCATTGGGGTTGGAGAGCGTCCCATCTGCCTCTTCCATAATTAACGCCGTGAACGACGCCACCTTGTCACTGCCCTTCAGCCGCATCAGCCGCACGCCCTGCGTCGCCCGTCCCAGCGTTGGCACGCCCTTTAACGGCATCCGAATGATCTGCCCGCTGACCGAGGTGATGATGACATCGCTCTTCAGGCCCCGCTCGACCAGTTTGGCCCCGATCAGTTTGCCGGTCTTGTCGGTGACATTCATCGTCCTGATGCCCACCCCGCCGCGATGTTGCGGTGTGTATTGGGTGACCAAGGTCTGTTTGCCCATCCCTTTTTCCGACACTACGAGAAGCGCCATCGCCTTGCCTTGTTTGGCGATATCGGCGCCGATGGCCTCGTCATGAGCCCGCAGTTTGATCGCCCGCACCCCGCGGGTGGAGCGTCCCAGCGGCCGGGCGTCGGCTTCTTTAAATTTGATGGACTGCCCAAGCCGTGTAGCGATAACTACCTCATCGCCGGGCCGGGAACGCCTGACCCATTTTAGTTCATCGCCCTCGTCCAGCTTGATGGCGATCAATCCGTTACTGCGAATGTTGGCGTAGGCCGAAAGCGAGGTCTTTTTGATCACACCCTGTTTGGTGATCATCACCAAATCGTCCTTTTCATCGAACTCCGCCAGCGTCATCACTGTGGTGACCAGTTCGTCCGGCGCCACCTGAATTAAGTTGACCACCGCCGTGCCGCGAGCGATACGAGAGGCCTTGGGAATTTCGAAGACCTTTTGCTTGAACACCCGCCCGCGATTGGTAAAGAATAAAATGTCATCGTGGTTCTTGGCTACCTGAATGCTGCTGATCTGGTCCTCTTCTTTGGTAGTCATCCCGATGACGCCTTTGCCGCCACGGCGCTGGGTCCGGAATTCCGCGCTCTGCTGGCGCTTGATGTAGCCCCCCACGCTCATCGTCACCACCACTTCTTCGTTGGGGATGAGGTCCATATCGGTGAACTCGCCGACCGTTTTGTTGCTGATCTTAGTCCGGCGCTCGTCGCCGTATTTGTCTTTGATCTCCGCGCATTCCCCCTTAATGATCGCGTCAACTTTCTTGGCGTCGGCCAAGATCGCTTTCAACTCTTTGATCAGTTTCTGCTTGTCCTTGTACTCGTCCTCCACCTTCTGCCGCTCCAATCCCGCCAAGGCGGACAGCCGCATCTCCAAGATAGCGGCCGTCTGAATATCGGTCAGCTTGAACTTCTTTTTCAAATTGGTGTGTGCGTCCTCTTTGGTGGCCGACTGTTTGATGGTCTTAATCACCGCATCGATATTTTGGAGAGCGATCTTAAATCCTTCCAAAATGTGTGCCCGCTCCTCGGCCTTCTTCAATTCGAACTGGGTCCGGCGGGTGACCACGACCCGGCGGTGGTCGACGAATTGCTGCAGCGCCCCCCTCAGATCCAACACCCGCGGCTGGATGCCGTCCACCAATGCCAACAAATTGACATGGAAACTGGACTGCATGGAGGTCAGCTTAAACAGCTGGTTCAACACTTTTCTGGGATAGGCGTCCCGTTTCAGATCGACCGCAATGCGGATGCCTTTGCGGTCGGACTCGTCCCGCAGGTCGGCGATGCCGATCAGTTTCTTATTCTTGACCAGTTCGGCAATACTCTCCACCAAGCTGGCTTTATTCACCTGATACGGCAGTTCAGTAATGATGACCTGATGTCCGCTCTTGCCCTCAACTATCTCCGCCACCGCCCGCATCACTATCCGGCCGTGGCCGGTAGCGTAGGCCTCCTTGATATCTTTCGGATTAAAGATAATGCCGCCGGTGGGGAAATCCGGGCCCTTGATGAACTCCATCAGCTCTTCCACCTCCGCCTCGGGCGAGTCGATCAGATAAGCGGTGGCTGCCATCAACTCCCGCAGATTGTGCGGCGGGATATTGGTGGCCATCCCCACGGCGATCCCGACCGTGCCGTTCATCAGCAGTTGCGGCACCCGGGTCGGCAGAACCGTTGGCTCTTTGGTGGTGTCGTCGAAGTTGGGAATGAAATCGACCGTCTCTTTATCCAGATCCATCAGGATCTCGTCGGCGATCTTACTTAGCCGCGCCTCGGTGTAACGATAGGCAGCGGCCGAATCGCCATCCACCGAACCAAAGTTACCCTGGCCATCAACCAACAGATACCTTAAGTTCCACGGCTGGGCCAGCCGCACCATCGCGTCATAGACGGCCGTATCGCCGTGCGGGTGATACTTCTTCAACACCTCCCCCACCACCCCGGCCGACTTGGAGTATTTGGCGGTGTGCCGGAGTCCCTCCCGGTTCATGGCGTAGAGAATGCGGCGGTGGACCGGCTTCATCCCGTCCCGAACATCGGGTAGCGCCCGAGCGATGATGACGCTCATGGCGTAACTCAAATACGACTGCTGCATCTCGGTCTCTAGTACCCGCAGTTCGATCTGGCCTAGGTTATGGTCGTCCATATAGGAATGAATTATGTATCAGTGAGGCACAGCAAATTTACTCCGGGTCCCATCCGCCGGCTGGCGGACTAGATCCTATGGTTGCTGCCATTTGTCTATTAGCCAACTGTCGGTGGTCCCTTTCAGAACGATGAACTGCCACCCCTCCGTATTGGTCGCCCCATCCGGCGTCTGCTTGGTCAGCTGGCCGGCGATAGTGGCCTTGACCCTGTCCTCCACCGTGGTAGTAATAATCCGAAAACTGGCGATGTCGGACGAGTCCTCCAGTATCCCGGGGCTGAACTCCCGCTTGGCGCCGGCGGTCAGTTGAGCGGTCATCCCGTCAGCGCTCCGGTCCTGCCACGCCTGCACGAACTTGGTCACTACGCTCTCGGCCGCTTGGCGCGCGGCCTTCTCCTGCTCGTCCTGACTACCCTCTGCGTCCAGTTGAGCTTTTAATAAACTCACCAGATCGCCCGGCAGGTCGAACAGAGCTCTGGGCAGATTGGCTTGGATAAAACTGCTCCCCACCAGCAGAAGTTCATCGTAGGACCCCTCCATCGCCTCCCCGTTTACCGTCAGCTGATCCAGCTCGGTAACGCTGTCTATCTCCGACCGCCGATCGATGATCCGCTTTAACTCTCCCAGCATCCCGCTGTAGTCGTCCAGAAAGGCGTTCAGTTTACTGGCGAAGGTGCCGGCCTCCACCCCTAATCCGGCTTGATCGCGCAGGGCGAACATTCCGCCCCGAACCGTCCGATTGGCCGCGGTCACCGCCGCAGAAAAACTATCTTTGCCGCTGGCATCGATCTGCTCGAACTTATCAATGGCCTTAAATCGATCGGTCAGGGTGACGGTTACTAACACCGTCTCGTCCCAAGTATCTCGCAGGGTCTTCTCGCTGGCCACGCCTTGGCGCTGGAAGGTGTAGTAGTAGTACGAGGCCAGCCCGCCTACCAAGACCACAATGATCGAAGCAAAAATGGTCAGGATCAGACCCATGCTCCGCGGCCGTTTCGGGCGTTTCATGGCAGTGGCCTCCTCGGCGATCTCGTTGGCCTCCTCGGCGGTAATTTCGTCCTCGATCTCCATACTAAATATATCCGGTTGATACTCTCACTATATCTGTAAACTGCCCCGATTTCAAGAGCGAACAGACAAGGTAAAGGCCGGTCCGAATTTGGACCGGCCTTCGCAAAAAAACATGGGAGGAAAGCCCGCTACGCGCGGGCGGAGCCCGTGTCCACTGGGCTACCGACGGTAAACGCCTCGGCAGTCAATGGATACACTTCCGGGTCAATCTCGACCCGCAAGTGCCGGGCGACCCGATGAAGCACCGGCGGCGGCTCGGCTCCTTCGCCAATGGCCCTTTCGGCCAGTGACAGAGCCAGTTCGAGTCCGACCGGGTTGGCCTCTCTTTCGGCCTTAAGCGCCAGATCGGAGATTCGGCGGACCCGGACGTCGTGGCAGTTCTGGCGCATCTGCGCCACCTGCTCCTTATCGAGTCGATGGGGGCGGATAATCTTGTAGGCCTCCTTCTCCCCCAATACTCGAACCACCGCATCGAAGCACCGGATAAACCGGCCTTCGACATTGGGGTCTAAAGTCCCCGTGACCACTTTGGCGACCTTCGCCAGATGGTCCCGGGCTTCATCCGAAGAAATCCCCGCTGGCTTCGTCCTCGTTAACTTCTTCATGTGCACCTCCCTAGTGATAAAGAACATCGGAACCGTGGATCAAGGCGGATGACCCACAACTCCGTCGCTTCCACTTGTATCACATTGCTGGGGAGATGGCAAGAAGAACCGCCCCGGAAACGGAGCGGTTCAGATGCCGCGAGTGAGCCCCAGCACGCTGGTGGGGTCATGGCTGGGATCGGTAGGCATCAGCGACGCGAAGTGGAAGTTCAGCTCACCGGCCAGTCGGCGGTGGTCCCAACCCGGAATGACCAGCTGCACCGGCCGAGTGACCCGGCAGACCGGCGTGATAACCCGCCCAACAAACTCCTCCCGCACGCCCCGAACGATCATCAGCGGCAGATGGACCTTGCGACGATGGCAATAGTGCCAACAACCCCACAGCTCCACCGGCGATTGCTTGTCGTCCAGTCGGCTGACCGAGTGATGGTTATCCCCCGCGTTCAGCGCTCGCAGGCACTCATCCAAAGCGTGACGAAACCTCTGCAATGTGCACCACCCCCTTCGCTCCCATTGTACTGGAGTTTAGGCAACCGTCGCCAAGAACCGATTCAAGGCCGCTCGCACGGCACGGTTGGGGCAGTCCAAATTGGCGTGTTCATCTAACCCCCGCACTACCGTCCCTTGGGTGAATATCTTTTTAAAGCTCTGTTCATTGCGGCGCGACACCAGCTGGTCACGCACACTAGTAGCTGTGTTCAACAGCAACGCCGGTAAATTTTTGAATTTAAACTGCACCACCCGATCTTGTCTCAAAATATAACCAGCTCGGATACCGTTGGTCATCTGTCGGGGAGAGTTCTCCAATGTATAGGCCCTGTGATCGGCTCGGGGGTCGTAGCGCCAGACGAACCGCAAGAGATGCAGTAGTCCCCAAAACAATCTCCGCACATGTTTGTCCAAACCATACCCGAACCTCAACTCCGTTTTGGCCTGCCACGACACATCCCACGGATCGAACGGGGTCGAGACGGTGATTAGCCCCTTCACCTCGAACGATGCCCGATGTCGACGCCAATACCGGAGCAGTAGATAGGCCAGCATCCCACCAAAGGACACGCCAACTAATACTACTTTCTTATAGCGCAGTTGTTTCAGCTCGCTGGTGACCGAGGCCAGCAGGTCGTTCGTGTCCACATACTTATTCGGGTAGACCAGCTCCCACAGATCCCCCGCCTTGGCCAGCCGACCCGTGGTCTCATCAAACAGGGTCGAGTTGGGCACCAGCCCCGGCAACAAAATCACCGCCGTCCCGCTACGGCGTTGGCCTTTCTTGCGTAAAAGGTGCAACCAGAGCATCTTTTTCATATCTTGTTATTATACCACAGATATTTCGTCTTGTCAATCCCCCTGTCCCCATACCGCATTGGAGGAAGGTTGTGCTGAATTGAGCTAAATCATTTCTCTCTCTAAAAACCCATCGAGCAAATTATGCCAGCCAACAAAAAATCCTCTCCTTGCCCGCATTGGAGGAGGGTTGTACTGAATTGAGCTAAATCCTGGTCTGGGCGAAGGCGGTCTATACCGCCGAGAGCGCCCAAGGATTTAGCCAATGAATAGACCCGACGAACTGCGGTGCCCTTTTGCGCCGCGTTTTGGGCAAGCAAAATGCGGCCGCGGGTTAAGCGCCGCGTGGGCGCTTGAAAGGATCATACCGAAATATCTCTCCGATTGAAAATCATCAACCCCACTACCGTTGCCACCACACTTGACCCAACCAACACCCACAAGCGATAGTCGTCGATACTGGCGGTGGTGATAATGGCGTCCGGTTTGCCGTAGTAGTGAAAGATGGACAGATACCCCAAGTCCGCCCACTTCTCCTGCAACCGAGCGAACACATCCAATACATAGGCGGCAATGACGAAGACCAGCCCCATCAAGATGGCGCGCCCGCGTTCCGCTACCATGGTGGAGAACATCATCGAGACCGACAAGATACTGATGAAAAATAGTATCGCCACACCGATGAACAGATAATAACCCTCGAGCGGGGCCATGGCGATATCCGACCGGTGCGCCTGCCAGATGATGCCGCCCATCGCCGACCAGACCAGCGCGACTATCCCCAAGACCCCCACTACCAATTTACTGACAAACACTTGGGTGCGCGTTACTGGCTGGGACAATAGTAGCGCGATAGTCCCCTGCTCTGTCTCGCCGGCGATAGCTCTGGAAGCGAACCCGATGACAAAGGCGCTGACCGCTATCACCCAGAAAAAGTTGAGATGCTCCAGCGACAGAAAGGCCTCAAAGGTCACTCCGCCCTGAAAAAAGTCGGATCCTCCGAACGCCTGCCGGAGTTGCTCGGGTATTTTTTCAATAATATCAGCGTAGCTGGTACCCACCTCCCGGGCGATGGGGTAGAACGAGGTCAGGAACATACTGTATAACAGTAGCGCCCCCGAATAGATCAGAATGGTCACCCAATAACCCTTCAACGTCTGCCAAAAAATGGGGAAGTTCATCATTGATAGTGCTCCAAAAAGATATCTTCCAAAGTTGGCTGGGTCACGGTCAAGTCAGTCATGATGGTCTGACTCAATCGGTCCAAAGCCGCGTTAAGTTGACCCCGACTCACCCGTAGCTTGAAAGTTCTGCCATGTCTGGCCAGCACCTCCAGCCCGGTGAGTACGACATCAGCGGGGGGCTCCGCAAAGGTCACCTCCACCAGTAGGCCGCTCTTGCCGATCAGCTCTTGCACTCCCTCGATCGCTACGATCCGGCCGTCCTTGATGATCGCTACCCGATCGCAGAGTTTCTCTACCTCGGTCAAGTCATGCGAAGAGAAAAATATCGTCGTGCCGGATCTGCGCAAACTCCTAAGGATGGCATAGACATCCTGCCGGACGATCGGGTCCAGTCCGTTGGTCGGTTCATCCAAGATCAATAGTCGGGGACGGTGCATCACCGCCTGAATGAAGGCCAGCTTTTTGCGATTGCCTGATGAATAACTTTTGATGAACTTTTTGGCGTCAAACTTTAAGATCTCCTGCAAGCGATGCAGGGGTAGCCCATTTGCCCGCGGCCTAAAACTGGTCAACCACCGCAGGAGTTCCCGCCCCCGCATAAATGGATACAAAAACGGCTCGGCCGAGACATAACCGACTTGTCTTCTCACGGTCGGCCCATCCTCACGGGCGTTCAATCCCAACAAGCGCACCGCACCTCGCTGGGGCCGGATAAAGTCCAGCATTAACCGGATAGTAGTAGTCTTGCCGGCGCCGTTGGGACCGAGGAAGCCAAATAT
>CAYOXG010000017.1:0-8150 GCA_964407885.1 uncultured Candidatus Saccharibacteria bacterium
CTATCTCTATCATGGCCGGGTTAAAGCGTTGGTCGAGGCGGCGCGGGAGCAAGGACTTAAGTTTTAATTATGATTATGACTCATTCAACCAATCAGCGCCAGTCATCCGGACCCGCCCGCGGCGGCGGCCGGCGGCGGCCGATGGCCGCGGCCAAAGAGTTTGACGAACGGGTGGTAGAGATCAACCGGGTGACTCGGGTGGTCAAGGGCGGCAAACGGATGCGCTTCCGGGCGTTGGTCGTGATCGGCGACCGCAACGGCCGGGTGGCGTACGGTCTGGGCAAAGCCGCCGATGTCACCACCGCGGTGAGCAAGGCCGTCACCGACGCCAAGAAGGACGTCAAATCAGTTTTTCTTAAAGATGGCACTCTGCCGTATCAAATAACCGCCGAGCACAAAAGCGCCCGGGTGTTAATTAAACCAGCCAAGAGCGGCACCGGCCTGATCGCCGGAGGTCCGGTCCGGGTTGTCCTGGAGCTGGCCGGGGTCAAAGATGCCGTCGCCAAAATGCTGGGTTCCAGCAACAAGATCAGCAATATTGTGGCCACTACCTACGCGATCAGTCGGGTGGTCGCCCCGGGGACTCTGCGGGAGCGGCGAGAAGGGGTGGCGGCCAAGGTCAGACCGGCCACAACTACCAAGGAGCCAACCAATGAATAGTTCCGCATCTCTTCATCAAGTCGTGGGCGGAGCCCAACGCGCTACCAAGCGGCGCGCCGGTCGAGGCAACGCTGCCGGACGAGGCAACACTTCTGGGCGGGGGACCAAGGGCCAGAAGGCCCGCACCGGCAAGAAACTGTCAGCCAAGTTCGAGGGTGGACAGATGCCGTTAGTCCAACGTATCGCCAAGAAAAAGGGCTTTCGTCCGCATCGCAAGTTTTCCGTCTTCCGTCTGAATTTGAAGGATCTGCCTCGGTATCTGACTGATGGGCGGTTGACCATTGATCAATTACGACAAGCCGGATTGGTCTCTCCGCAGACCAAAGTGAAAATTTTAGGCGAGGGCGAGGTGGCGGCTAACGTTGCGGTTCAGACCCACTTCATCTCTCAGAGCGCTCGCCAAAAGATCGAAGCGGCGGGCGGTAGCATCGAGATTATTTAAACCTATGTTAGAAGTCATCCGTCAAATCGCCAAGCACAAAGATCTCCGGAACCGGATCCTGTTCACGCTACTGATACTGGTGATCGTGCGTCTAGTGGTCCACACTCCAATGCCGGGGGTGGATCTGGCGGCCTTGCAGCAGGTTTTTGCCAGTAACCAATTTTTGGGGCTGATCGACCTGTTCTCGGGCGGCGCGTTGAATAAATTCTCCATCGCCATGATGGGGGTGGCGCCTTACATTAACGCCTCGATCATTATGCAGTTGATGACGATGGCCATTCCCAGTGTTGAGGCCTTGCAAAAGGAGGGGGAGTACGGTCGGCGCAAGATCAGCCAGTATACCCGCTATCTGACCGTGCCGTTGGCGCTACTGCAGGCCTGGGGGATGATCTCTCTTTTGCAGCGCTCCGATGTGGCGATCTTGGGGGATATCTCAGCGATGCGGCTATTGGCTATTTTGTTAGTCATCATGGCCGGGACAATGTTGTTGGTCTGGCTGGGAGAGCTGATTTCGGAGTCGGGCATCGGCAACGGCGTCTCGTTGATCATCTTCGTTGGGATCATCGATACCTTGCCATCAGCTCTGTCGCAGACGGTGGCGTTGTTCGACTTGGGCAGGCTTATCAATGTGTTGATCTTTACCGTATTGGCGATAGTCACCATCTACTTCGTGGTCTACATCACCGAAGGCCAGCGCAATATCCCCATCGCCTACGCCGGACGGGGTGGGGGCAACCGGCTGTTCTCGGGAGCGACTAACCATCTACCGCTCCGGGTCAATCAGGCCGGGGTCATCCCGATCATCTTTGCCCTCTCCCTGCTGTTGTTCCCGGGGTTGATCGCTTCATTCTTCGCCGCCGCTCGGACACCGTGGCTGGCTCAGGCCGCCAACTTTGTGCAACAACTTTTTCAGAACCAGTGGTTCTACGGCGTGATGTATTTTGTGTTGGTGGTCTTCTTTACCTATTTCTATACCTGGGTTATCTTCCGTCCCGACAATGTGTCCGAGAACATTCAGCGGGCCGGCGGGTTCATTCCCGGCATCCGTCCCGGCAAACAGACGATAGATTTTCTTACCTTTGTCAGCAATCGCATTACGCTTGCCGGCGCCATCTTTTTAGGGCTTATCGCCATTCTGCCGTTAGTCGCGCAGGCCTTAACCGGCGTCACCACCCTGACCTTGGGCGGCACGGGACTGTTGATCGTGGTGAGCGTGGCCTTGGAGACCATGCGTCAGGTCAGAGCCCAACTGATCATGAAGCAGTATGACCAAATTTAATTCCGACATTATCCTGTACGGCGGGCCGGGTTCCGGCAAAGGTACCCAAGCCCAATTGTTAATTAAAAAATTAGGCGCTCAGCATGTTGACATGGGAGCCGAGATCAGAAAATTGGCTCGTGGCCGGTCGATCCGGGCGCGTCGGATCAGGTCGCTAATGAACGCTGGCCAGCTCATCCCTGTCGCCATCACCACCCACATCGCCCGGCAGCGCTTGCGACTAGCCGGTCGTCGGCCCGTGATATTCGACGGCTACCCGCGCAGTCCCCAGCAAGCGATCGTGCTGGATCGGCTCCTGCGCCAAGCCCACCGATCAGGGACAATGATCTATCTCAAACTGCCTGTCAGAGTGATCCGGGAACGGTTACTGCGCCGGGCCAAACTCGAACATCGGCTGGATGATCAGAATCCCACGGCTATCCGCCGACGGGTCCAGATCTTTCAGACCCAAGCGCGCAAACTACTGGCCCACTACCGCGGTAAGATCAAAGTCATCACTATCGATGGCAACGATACCATCGCTCATATCGCCAAAATGATTAACCGCCGGCTCGGTCTATGACGACACTCACTCCTGCACAGATCGTTCACTTACGCGAAGGCGGCCGGCGGCTGGTGGCCATTCTGGCCCGCTTACGCCAAGCGATCAAACCCGGCGCCAATTTGCTGGATATCGCGCGTCTGGCCGAAGTCGAGGCCAAGCGCCAAGGGGGCCTGCCGTCATTTCTGGGGTTTGAGGGTTATCCGGCGGCGGTGTGTCTGTGCGTCAACGACCAAGTGATCCACTGTATCCCGCAAGATAGAGTGCTGCGCGAGGGCGACATCATCACGGTGGATATGGGTCTCTACTACCACGGGCTTCACACTGACGCGGCCGTGACTTGGGCGGTGGGGAAAGTGGGGCCGGCCGTCGGGCGACTGCTCGATGGCGCCTACGCCGCTCTGCTGGCCGGCACCGGTGAAGTGAAAGCTGGGGTCAAGGTTGATACCATCTCGCGAGCTATTGAAAAAATTTTACGAGTCCGGGGTCTGACCATCTTTCGCCAGTTCGTGGGGCACGGCGTCGGTCAGGAGTTACACCAGTCCCCGATGATCCCCAATTTCCGTGATGCGGATGCGGGCGCCAGCCCGACCTTACTGGCCGGTACGGCCATCGCCATCGAACCGATCGTGGGTCTGGGGACGGAGGAGGTCTTGACCGCGGCCGACGGCTGGAGCACCCGGACCGTGGACGGCCGCCCGGCCGCCGAGTTCGAGCATACGGTCCTAGTCACCCCCGAGGGGGCGGAGATAATCACCCCCCTTGAAATGTTGGTTGGGAGCAAATTTCTTGACGGGAGAGCCAAAAAATAGAATAATAGCAAAGTCGCCGCCAGATGTCGATTTACATATATAGGATTAGCAAATGTTGGCGGGATCCCGCCTCAGGCGGTGATAATTTTTATGTCTGATAAGCAGGTGATCGAACTTGAAGGGACCGTGGTCGAGGCCCTCCCCAATGCCACCTTTAAGGTGGAGATCGAGGGTGGCCATGTTATTCTGGCCCATATCTCGGGCAAGATGCGGATGCACTACATCAAGATCCTGCCCGGGGACAAGGTTTCGGTCGAGATGAGCCCCTACGATATCGAGAAAGGCCGGATAACCTACCGCCACAAATAACTATGAAGGTCTCCGCTTCCGTCAAACCCATCTGTAAAAAATGCCGGGTCATCCGCCGGAAGGGAGTGGTGATGGTCATCTGTCCGATCAAGAAACATAAGCAGAGACAGGGTTAACTATGATCCGACTGGCTGGTATCAATCTGGACGACAAGCGTCGCGTTGACATCGCGCTGACCGCCATCTACGGCCTCGGCCGGAGTCGGAGCGCGATGCTGTTGGCGACTGCCAAGATCGATCCCGCCACCCGGGTCGGTCAACTGACCCAGGCCGAAGAAGCCAAACTGCGGGAGCTGGTAGAGAAGCAATCGGTGGTGGAGGGCGATCTGCGGCGCGAGATCACTTCCAATATCAGACGCCTGAAGGATATCGGCGCCTACCGCGGCGTTCGGCACGCCCGCAAACTGCCGGTGCGCGGCCAGCGGACCAAGACCAATGCCCGGACCAAACGTGGCAAACGGGTGACGATGGGCAGCGGCCGGAAAAAGACGGGGGATAAGACCTAAACGATGAGTCGCAAGAAACGTCTGCAAAAGAAGGCCGAGAAGGGCAAGAAGGCCGAGGCCAAGCAACAGGCCTTTGTGGCCAAAGCGGCGGCCAAACCCAAACGCAAACGGGTCAAACGTACCGTAGTCGAAGGCCGGGCTTATATCAAATCGACCTTCAACAACACTCTCATTACCATCACCGACGCCGAGGGTCAGGTCATCGCCACTGGTTCGGCCGGGACGCAGGGGTTCCGCGGCTCGAAGAAGTCAACCTCCTTCGCCGCATCCAGGGCGGCCGCGACGACCATTGCCAAAGCCACTAGCATGGGGCTCCAGCGGTTGCACATTTTTGTTCAGGGGGTGGGGACGGGCCGGGACTCCGCCATCCGATCGATCGCGCAGGCCAATGTCGAGATCCTGTCGATCAAAGACATTACCCCCATCCCGCATAATGGCCCCCGGCCGCGTAAAGCCAGACGAGTATAACTATGAATAGATCTGCCACACCAACTATGAAACGGGTCCGGCGGCTAGGCGAAGAGTTCGCTATGATGGCTGACCGCTCGGCGGCGGCCAAGTACGTGAAGTTGCATCGCAAACAGCCCCCGGGTGCGCACGGCAAGAAACGGGCCTTTGCCCGGGCTACCAGCTATGGTCTACAGCTCTTGGAGAAGCAGAAAGCCCGCGCCTTCTATCAATTGACCGAGCGCCAGTTGCGCAAATACTACACCGAGAGCCGACGGCAGACCAGCTCCAGCGATGTGGCCCTGTTGGTGGGGCTGGAGACCCGATTAGATAACGTCATCTACCGGGCTGGCCTAGTTGACTCTCATCCAGCCGCCCGGCAGTTGGTTAGCCACGGTCACTTCCGGTTGAATGATCGCCGGGTAGATATCCCTTCGATCCAAGTCCGCCCCGGGGATGTCATCCGCTTCGCCGGCCGCAGTGACGCCATCAAACAAATCCTACAGGAGACCGCTAAGGCCAACAAACCGACGGACTGGCTCAAGGTTGACGCTGCCGCTCTGACCGTCTCGGTCATCTCGCAACCGACCCGGGACGAGATTGAGGTGCCGTTCAACGAAAAGCTCATCATCGAATTCTATTCAAGATAATAATTTTTATTGGGGAGAGATCTTATGGTCCACGACATTGGTCTGCCAAGCATCAAAATAGAAGAGAAAGCCGGTAATCGGGCGGTGTTTGTGATGGAACCGTTCTTCCCCGGTTACGGTACCACGGTCGGCAATGCCCTCCGGCGGATCCTATTGGGGTCTCTGCCCGGAGCGGCGGTAGTGGCGGCCAAGATCGCCGGGATCGATCACGAGTTTTCCACCATCCCGGGAGTGAGGGAAGATGCGGTGCAGGTCATCCTGAATTTAAAGAAGCTGCGGTTCAATCTGCGTGAGGCCGGTCCGGTCAGCGTTAAACTACGCGCCACCAAACCGGGCGTGATCAGGGGCGCGGATCTGCAGTTGCCCAGCTCGGTGGAGTTGGTCAATCCGGAGCTAGAGATCGCTACGTTGGCTGATAAGTCCACTCTGGATATGGAGATCAAGGTGGCCACGGGCCGCGGGTATCTGCCCAGCGAAAAGATGGACAACGAGGGTTTCGCCATCGGCACTATCGCCATTGACGCCGCCTTCTCGCCGGTGCAAAAAGTCGCCTTCAAGGTCGAGCCGACCCGGGTGGGTGAGGCGGTCAACTACGATAAACTGACCGTCGATGTTTTGACTGACGGTACCATCGCGCCGGACGAGGCCTTGAAGCAGAGCGCTCAGATCCTGGCCAACCAGTTGGGCATCTTTGGAGCCACCCCGTCGGACATTGAGATTCCAGTGGCTGAAGAGGAGACCCCGAGCGGCGATGTACGCGACTTCAACATTGATGAGATCAATCTGTCTATCCGCACCACCAACGCGTTACTCAATAACGGCGTCAAAAAGATCAGCGATATCTTAGAGCTTGGCCCGGATAAACTGCAGGGGCTCAAGGGTCTGGGAGCCAAAGCGCTGGACGAGATCGCGACCAAGCTGGAGGAGTTGGGTCTAGGACTTGGCCCTGATCATTCATAAACTTATTACTTTAACTTTTAACTATTCTTATGCGTCATCGGGTTCAGGGCAAAAAATTAGGCCGGGTCAGACGTCAGCGCACCGCTTTGATGCGGGGACTGACAACCGCGCTCATTTTGCATGAGCGGATCGAGACCACCGAGGCCAAAGCCAAGGCCTTGAAGCCCCGGATCGAGAAAATGATGACCACCGCCAAACAGGGAACACTGCCAGCCAAACAGCGTCTACTGAAAGATCTTTATAATAATCAAATAGTGGTCAAAAAAATGTTGCAGGTCTTGGCCCCCCGCTACAAGGCCCGGGTCGGGGGTTATGTCCGGGTGGTGAAGAAGGGCTTTCGGGCTGGCGACAGCGCCCCGGTGGCAGTGATCGAATTCGTCTAAATGAAAAAATCTACTCCGCATATTCCGAGTCATCAACTACCAGACCGCTGGTTCTTGGTGGACGCCGACGGCCGAGTATTGGGGCGGCTGGCCACTGGCATCGCTAAACTGCTGATGGGCAAAGACCGACCCCAGTTCAACCGGGCGGTGGACGCCAAAACCAATGTGGTGGTGGTGAACGCCTCCGCGGTCAAACTGACCGGCAACAAATTGGCCCAGAAACTCTATCACCGTCACAGCGGCTATCCGGGCGGACTCAAGACCAAGACCGCCCAAGCTCTGCTGGTCGGCCAACCGACTCGGGTCTTAGAGAAGGCCGTGGCTGGGATGCTACCCAAGAACAAACTGCGGTATGTTATGTTAAACCGGCTGAAGATCTATGCCGGAGCCGACCATCCGCATATCGGCCAACAGCCGACGGCTATCACACTCTAAACTATGGAAAGTTCAACCTTATTCACTGGACAGTACTTCTACGGTACCGGTCGCCGCAAGACCGCTACCGCGCGGGTTCGTCTATACAAAGGCAAGGATGGCAAGTTAGTGGTCAATGGCCAAAAGGGCGAGCGCTATTTTAACCCGGCCTATCTGGCCGAGGTGGTGATGGAGCCGTTGAAACTGACCGGGATGCAGAAGTCGTTCGATATCTCGGCTAAGGTCTCCGGCGGTGGTATCGCCGCGCAGGCCGACGCCATCCGTCACGGTGTCGCCAGAGCGTTAGTGACTTTTGATGTTAATTTGAAGACCTCGCTTAAAAAAGCAGGACTGTTAACTCGCGATGCCCGCGCCAAAGAACGGAAGAAGTTCGGTTTGAAGCGTGCTCGCCGGGCTCCCCAGTTTAGTAAGCGCTAAACTAAACATGAGGGGAGCACGGGGTGTGTTCTCCCCTCATCGGCGGTGAGCAAAAGCTCATCCTCGCCTGTGGCTCGGACTAGCCGCCTGCTCCTCTCTCCACCTATTAAGACCCTACCATGAAATCTATTCTCAAATTCATCCACGAGGCCCGGGTTGAGCTAGCCAAGGTGACTTGGCCGAGTCGCAAAACCGTCACCAATCTGACCTTGGCGGTGCTGGGCATCTCGCTGGCGTTGGCCGTCTTCGTGGGCGGCGTGGACTATCTGTTCACGGCCGGGGTCAAACTTCTGACGGCTTTATCCAATAG
>CAYOXG010000018.1:0-8050 GCA_964407885.1 uncultured Candidatus Saccharibacteria bacterium
CCCGCCCGAGCGAAAGTTATCAAAAGTTGGCGTCAGGATTTTCGCGAGAAAAAGTTCGGGTTTTGTTCAAGACAGGCAGCCAAATATGGGTAGACAGGTGCCACGACCCCGTGCCCAGCCCATAAACCCTGAGCCCTAAAGGGCCCCTCCGCCAGCCGGCGGATTGGGGGCCTATTTTCTAACCTGCTATAATGAGGCGTACCCCAAGGTAGCCCCTCGGCTTGGCTCGGGACAGGCCCCTCGGCTAGGCTCGGGATAAAATTAATAAAATTAATTTGTAGAGGCCAATATGTTAACAGTTGGAGATAAAGCCCCCGACTTTGCTCTGCAAGGGGTTTTGAGTGACGAGACCAAGACCTACAAGCTTCAAAACTACAAAAACAAATGGGTGGTGCTATTTTTCTACCCGTCCGATTTTTCCACCCTCTGTCCGACCGAGATAGCCGCGTTGACCGATGGCAAGGAGGAATTTAAAAAAACCGGCGCCGAGCTATTTGCTATCAGTGTGGATAGCGCCAATGCTCACCGGGTCTGGGCCAAGGAACTAGGCGCGCTTTATTTCCCATTACTGTCAGATCCCCACAAGCGCACCGCTCACCAGTACGGCGTCTTAGATGAAGATAGTGGCGCCGCCTTGCGGGCGACATTTATAGTTGACCCAGAGGGAGTGATCCGATGGGTCAATGTCTCTTCTGGCGGCATCGGTCGCGGTACAGTTGAATTACTACGCTCGCTTCAGGCACTCCAAACCGGTCGGTCCTGCCCGGCCAACTGGCAGATAGGTGATGCCACCTTAAACTAGTCCGAGAGCCGAAAAATCGCCATAGGTGATTTACACCTAGACATAGGAGAAGGGGGTATGTAAACTATAGGAGAAGGTATATTACTAATCGAAGGAGAGACATGGCTTATAGTCATAGGAACAGTAGAGGTAACACCTACTACTTGCACTCCAAAGAAGTCACCCTGAAGGGTGGACGGAAGCAGCGGATTTATTACTTTGGCAAGGAGATCAAGCCGGGCGCTATTGATGAACTGCCGGCCGGTTACAAAGTTAAGGAGAGTTCTCGGACCGGTTTACCGATCCTGGCCAAGGCCTAAGTCGGTTTTAATTCAGAATAAAAACGCCTCGACATTAGTCGGGGCGTTTTGGTTGTGGCGGCGAATGAGCATCTAGTTCCCCTTGCCGGGTGTCTGGCTGCGCAAGCGCAGCACAGAATCTAACCTATCGGTTAGGAACGCATTGCGTTTCTCGGGAGGTTGATGAGCTCCCTCGGCCAACATGTTTATAACAAAGGAGACATGACCGTCCTTAGCCAGACAGAGCAGAGAAAAGAAACGATCACGGAACCCTTCGCCGTAAACTTCTAGTAGCCGGTTCACCTCTTTCTGTTGTTCGGGCGTAAGGTACTCGCCCATCTTGGACTCAAAAATATTTTCAGATATCAACGACCTCACAGTTGCCTCCTTCAAGGTACGATAAGATACCCCACTATAGGGCAGTTTAGGCAGTTCAGTCAAGCTAAGGGTCTGTAGTGTACAATGGTCTGTGAAGCGGGGGTGTGCCCCTCCGCCGTTTGGCGGACTTGCAACTTAAAATCAAGGGAGGTGGGTCTAGGATGTGTGGAGTAACTGGCCGGATCAGTTTCAGTCATCAGGATGTGATTTCCAAGATTTTGGACGATCTCATCCATCTGCAAAATCGGGGGCGCGACGCGACCGGGTTCGTAGTTGGCCATAGTAACCAGCTTACGCCGTATGTGCCGTGGAAGAAACCAGCATCAGCTGGCAGTTTGTTCGGCAAAGAGAGCGAGGCCAAGGCCGACACCCTGATCAAGCGGTACAAGGGGAATTTGGGCGTCGGGCATGTGCGCTACACTACGGCTGGGGAGCCCGGAGAGAATGATAACAGTGGGACTCAACCCCATGGCTTTAAGCATGGTGGTCAAAGCGTGGTCTTGGCCAGTAACGGCGATATTCCATTTCGCGAGGACATGCGTGAAAGTTTAGAGCAGCTACATGGCTGTCGGTTGGCATCCAACTGTGACGCAGAGGTGCTGGTCAACCTAGTTGGTCTCCAGGTCTTTCGTGATCGCCAAGACGAGGTAACGGCCTTTGCCAATGTGGGTAGGAGCTTGCAGGCCGCTTTCTCCCTCGCTGCCATGACCCCAAGCGGGAAACTCTTAGGTGTGCGCGATCCGTGGGGATTTAGACCTTTGTTCTGGGCCAAGAATCACAATGGAGCCATGATCTGTTCCGAGATGGCTCCGATGAAGCGGCATTTCAAGCGAGGTATTCATGAAGTCGAGCCAGGCACGATAGTTATGTTCACCGATACCGGAGAAGTATCCATCCATCGCTTCAGCGAACCAAATCCTCACTTCTGTCTCATGGAGGTATTTTACTTTTCCCAGCCCAACAGCACCTACCGGGGTACCTCCTTTAACGAGCTCCGCTACCGTTTGGGTGTACAGGCGGCGCGCGAGTGGCTGGAGGCCGGTTATCCTTTACCGGATTTAGTTTCAGAAATGCCGCAATCCGGTGGACCAGCGGCTCAAGGAGTGGCCCACACTCTCGGATGTCTCTTGCGCAATGTTGTGCATAAGGATCGATTCGGGGTAACGCGCAACTTTATGGGGAGGTCAGCTGACCGTGTCAAACAGGCCGAGGACAATCTCGATATCATCAAAGAAGCCGTCCGCGGCAAAGTTGTAATGTTAGTCGACGATTCCGTCGTCCGTGCTGATCAGGCCAAGGTGGTCTGTGTCAAACTGCGCCGGGCGAAGGCCAAAGCAGTTCTCTATATTTCGACAGCCCCACCCTACCGCTACCCATGTTTCTTTGGGCTTAATACCCCGGAGATTAAACGGCTTATTGCTCATGGGCTAACTGTGGAACAGGTCCAAGCGGCGATTCCTTACCTCGATCAACTACACTATCTCTCCCTCGAAGGTTCCCTGAAGGTGTTGGGGGGTACTGGTTTCTGCACGGGGTGCTTTACTGGCCAATACCCCATGCCCGTCCCGGACAGCAAGCCAGAGGTCTAGTTTTGCACGCTTTATAAGCGGTCCGACATTATGTTGGACCGCTTTTTCTTATTTGGACGCGGTAGCCTGTAGGAGAATCGAACTCCTATTACGAGAATGTGCTAGTCCGCCATAATTAGTTGCCTTGGTAGCGCTACAGGGAGTCGAACCCTGGTTACAAGAATGAGAATCTTGTGTCCTAACCGCTAGACGATAGCGCCATAGCGGCAACTAATGACGGCGGAAGAATCTTCAAGGAGGTGTCCCCACCGGCGTTTAATCTCATTCAAAATAGGTCATTAGCCTCTTTGAATATAGATATCACTTTGGTGGGCAGGCTAACCATTAGACGAACGGGCCTCGTCGCAGACGAGTTTAACCTATCAGAAGTTCTCAGGCAAGTCCAATAGGTACTACAATGGGAGTAATGCGCTACTCGCCAATGTTGTGTAAGCCGGTGGACAAACCCTTCAACGATAAGGGCTGGCGCTTTGAACGCAAGATCGACGGCACCCGCATTATCCTGGTTAAACACCGCCAAAACATTAAACTATTCACTCGCCGGGGGATTGATCGCAGTCGCCAGTTTCCGGAGATGGTTGAGGCGGCGCAGAAGTTGTCAGCCACTTCGGTCGTGCTAGACGGCGAACTCGCCACCACCAAACGGGTAGCCAGTAGTTTTCAGGCCCTTCAGCCCCGGATGCAACAGACCAATCCTGCTATCATCGCCCGACTGGCCCGCACCGTGCCGGTCGTTTATCATGCTTTTGATATTTTGATGTTAGAGGGCAAGTCGGTTACGAATCAGTCACTGGTTACCAGAAAGAAACTTCTGAAGCGGATCGCCAAAAGCACCCGCATTAAATATCTCGAAGGAGTGGAGGGCAAGGGCGTGGCTCTGTTCGCCAAGGCCAAACGCTCCGGTTGGGAAGGAGTGATCGGTAAACGCAAAGACAGCCGCTATCTGCAGGGGAAGCGGGGATACGGTTGGGTAAAGATAAAAACTCACAATGAACAGGAGCTGGTGATAGGCGGCTTTACTCGCGGCTACGGCAAGGTCGTTCGCACCTTCGGTGCTATTCTCGTTGGCTATTACGCCAGAGGCAAACTGAAATTTGCCGGCCAAGTTGGAACGGGATTTACCCAGACAGAACGCCGCCGCTTGAAACTGATCATGGGTCGGCTCAAAACTTCCCGTTCGCCATTCACAGACGATTTGGACGGTGCCAGCATCACTTGGGTCAAACCCCAGTTAGTCGGCCAGTTCAAGTTCGCCGAATGGACCAACGATAACATTCTCCGCGCGCCGGTCTATCTGGGCCTGCGCGACGACAAGTCGGCCAAATTAGTTAAAAAGGAGGCGTAATGGCCCTAAAGGAGTACAAGCACAAGCGCCAGTTTACCAAGACGCGCGAGCCAAAACCCAAGCTGGCCAAAACCGGCCAGCATCGTTTTGTGGTGCAGAAGCATCGGGCCACCCACCTCCACTACGACTTCCGTCTCGAAATGAATGGTGTGCTGAAGTCCTGGGCCGTTCCTAAGGGCATACCAGCTCGAGCTGGCATCAAACGGCTGGCGGTGCAGGTAGAGGACCACCCGGTGGCTTACATCACCTTCCACGGTACCATTCCCAAAGGCGAATATGGCGGCGGTAAGGTCGACATTTGGGATCACGGCACCTATCGGATGCTCGAGCATACCCCCGTCTCCTACAAATTCGAACTGGCGGGCAAAAAACTAAAAGGTATCTACGTTCTCTATAACTTCAAGGAGACCCCTCGACTTCGCTCGGGGCGATTCGGCTTATCACTTCGCCCGGATCGAAACTGGTTCTTCTTCAAAACCAAAGTACCGTAAATTGGTGTAGATTGGTTAGATTAACCCAGTTGCCGTTATAATGGCCGTATGCTTTTTGGATACCATGTCTCCACGGCAGGGGGGTTGCACAAATGTTTTGCCGAAGCTGAAGCCATCGGTTGTACCGCCATTCAGATCTTTGTCGGTAGCCCGCAGGTATGGGCTACGCCGGGAGTAGACACTAAAGCCATAGAAAAATTTAAAACCGCCCAGAAGAACTCAGCGGTTAAATATGTGATAGTCCATTCGGCGTATCTGCCCAATCCCTCCAGTCACAAGATCTCCTTGCGGAATTTGAGTATGAAAAAGATGAAGGACGAGGCCAAGATCGCTTACGCGATTCAAGCGGATGGCTATAACTTTCACTGTGGCAGCAATCAAAATGGAGAGAAGGAAGGTATTGCCAACGCCATTAACACTCTCAACCGCCTGGCCGAACTAACTGACGAGAAGTGGCCGGTCAAATTGGTCATCGAAACAGACGCCGGCGCCGGTAACCGTATCGGTGATACTATCGAGGAGCTCGGCGCTATCTGGAAAGGTCTCAACAACAAAAAACGCTTCGGTTTTACCCTCGATACCTGCCATATGTTCGTTTCTGGCATCGATCTGCGCGCCAAAAAGGACATTTCGGCACTTCTAACCAAATTTGATAAACTGATAGGTCTGAAACATCTGGTCTGCATCCACGCCAACGACGCCATGTTCGGCCTCGGCTCCAAGAAGGACCGCCACGCTAATATTGGCCAGGGTGAGATCGGCACAAAGGGCTTCAGAAACCTTCTGCGCGCGGGAAAATTGAAGCACCTGCCGTTCATTATGGAGACGCCCTACACCGGCGACCCCGGGCAAGATATCGTCTCCCGCCGCAGAGAACTCAAATTGATGCAACGCCTCTCTAAATAATCCAACCCGTCACTTATCACTTATAACTTGTCACTATGCCTCTGGCATCAGACCCCTCCAACATGCATCGAATGATAGCGGACTTTCCCTTGCAGTTCGCTAAGGGTTTTGATCTAGTTATTAAAATCGAAGTCAGAACGCCAGTTGAACGCGTTATCTTAACCGGTATGGGTGGTAGCGCCCTAGCCGGTGATTTGATCAACTCGGCTTTTGCTGACGACTTAAGGACGCCCCTGCTTATCAGTCGAAACTCCACCATTCCATTCCCGTTGGACGATAAAACCCTAGTTATCGCTAACTCGTTTTCCGGCAATACGGGAGAGACCCTGTCTGCTTATGATCAAGCCATCCAAGCCGGCGCGCAAGTTATCGCTATGGCCTCCGGCGGAAAACTGTTAGAACGCGCCATGCGCGATGGCGTCCCATACATCAAGACCGTCAAAGAGTCGCCGGACTTCCAGCCGCGCATGTCATCGGGTTACATTTTTGCTATTTTGGCCGCTTTGCTAGTCAGAGCCGGCCACCTGCCGTGGACAGCGGAAAAACAAGTTTGCGAGATGGCCGAGTGGCTACAAACCATAAATACCGAACTGTCCGGCAAACAACTCGGCGAGAGTTTGCTGAAGACCATCCCACTTATCTACGCGCCAGACGCCTACTGGTCGGTGGCTCGCATCGCCAAGATCAAACTCAACGAAAACTCGAAAATTCCGGCCTTTTGGAATGTCTTTCCCGAACTCAACCACAACGAGATGGTCGGCTTCACCAACACCCGCGATAACTATCGCGTGGTGATTCTGCGCGATCCGGATGACGACCCTCGGGTCAACAAGCGAATAGAGATCACCGCCGAGGTTCTCCGCGGGCAAGGTATTGGACTAAAAGCCACCATTTGGGATATGATGGGCCGTTCCCGCCTCGAGAAGATTTTCAGTACTTTGATGGTGATGGATTGGAGCTCTTATTATTTGGCCTTGCGGATGGGGATCGACCCCACCCCGGTCAAGCTAGTCGAGGACTTCAAAGCGTTGATGAAATAGCACTCTCGACATTACCAGAATAAAGTATTTGGCTGGCGATCCCGATACGTCAGCTCGCAACGGCCGTTGCGAGCTGACGTATTTGAGAGAGAAAACGGGGTCATGATACAATAAGATTACTGTGGGAAACGAGATAGCCAATACGCTGACCAACGCCGTCGCCGACCAAGCCAAACAAGCGGCCGATTCTGTCGCCAAGGGCTTCATCGAACGGCTGTTCGATATCTACAAAAGTTTTATCACCATCTTCCCGGAGCAATACCAGTGGATAGTTTCCCTGATATTGGTCCTGGCTATCGCCTCGTTTCTGTTTAATTTAATTCGCAAAAACTGGCTTTGGCTGATTCTGGTGGTGGTTCTGTTCCCGGGCATTCTGCCCTTACTCAAAAACATCTTCGATTCGCTGACTATTTTGCTGGTCGGCAAACCGTTGGGTTAGTTCTGTATGGCTGGGCTTTTCTTTTGCCCACCCCAGTTGTACACTAGGGTGTCTTTTGTGACCTTAAAAATCTAGATAAAGGAGTGATCAGGATGACATCAAATAGTCGGAAGCTCAAGTTTCCCAAGCTTAACATCGTGTTGGGTTACCTCATGCTGCATCTGGCTTTTGCCCACGAGCACAAGACCGTCATCGAGCTTGAGCGCGAACTCTTGCTCTCGGATATCTCTTCTGAAGAAACCCAGAAGTATTTGGATGACATCAAGGTCCGGGAGGAAAAGATTCAAGTGGCGCTGGCCGTCTGTGTGGCCGATATCTATGGCCTTTCTCTTGGTGGAAAGCTTTTTTATCGCGAGGCCATAAGGATCGCTAAATCCAAGCCCAAAAACCCACGGACAGATATGATGTTACTGGTAGCTAAGTTGCTTGCGCACGTCGGCGAGGAAGACATGTCCACCAAGTGTGCTCGGGTATTCTTCGACAAATTTCTCAATTGCCCCGCCAACGCACTTTCCTATCAAGAGATCTTGCAAAAGCTCATCGATTTTCAACATCGACCATCATGGCACGGGCGGCGCTTTCTGGTCCCGAAACTTATCGGCTATCTCAAGCAGACCTACGGAGAAGAGCTTGTCTACCAAGCCGCCCACATGGACTGGCGGGAACTCTCGGCTGCCGAAGAGACCCAGCTGGAATTCGGGGATATATTGATGTGCCTCGTAGCAGACCTCTCGCCGATCGGGCAGATGTTTCCACCTCCCGCCACCACTTCCTGAACCTTA
>CAYOXG010000019.1:0-7982 GCA_964407885.1 uncultured Candidatus Saccharibacteria bacterium
GGGTAGATTGGTGAGATTTACTCTCGCTGTAGGGTAGTGATAAAAATCGGCTCTGGGATTTGTCAAAGCCGGAGAAACGGCTATAATAGGGGGGATATTTTTTAGATATTAGATATGCCTAGTCAATATGCGGAGCAGCGGGTGGGGGTCTTTGTCGATGTGGCCAATATGTACTATTCGGCCAAGGCGATGTACCAGCAGAAGGTGAATTTTAAGGCGCTGTTGGAGGAGGCGGTCGGGGACCGTAATTTAATCCGGGCGCTGGCTTATGTGGTGCAGGCCGACATCCCCGAGGAGGCCGGCTTCTTTGACGCGCTAACGCGGATCGGGTTCGAGGTCAAAGCCAAAGAACTGCAGGTGTTTTACGGTGGTCATAAGAAGGGCGATTGGGATGTTGGCATCGCCATGGATACGATCAAACTGTCTCCCAAGATCGATGTGGTAGTGCTAGTGTCTGGTGACGGGGATTTTGTGCCGCTGGTTGAGTATCTGCAGAGCAACGGTCAAAAAGTCGAAGTCATGGCCTTTGGCCGGAGCGCTTCCGGAAAACTGCGGGATACAGTGGATAAATTCATCGATCTGGACGGTAATCCGAAGAAATTCTTGATCACAGAAAGAAAGCGGCGATGAAGTTCAAGCCGGTGGATTCCAAGGCGGACTTCGTTCGAAGCGAGGAGGAGGTCCTCGCGTTTTGGGATAAGGAAAAGGTGTTTGCCAAAAGTTTAGAACAGCGTCGAGACGCTAGGCGATTTGTTTTTTTCGAAGGCCCGCCGACCGCTAATGCTAAACCCGGGCTACATCACGCGCTGGCGCGCTATTTTAAAGATCTGTTCCCGCGGTATAAGACCATGAGAGGATTCTTGGTGGAACGCAAGGCCGGTTGGGACACGCACGGTTTGCCGGTGGAGATCGCAGTGGAAAAAGAATTGGGATTGAAATCCAAGCCGGAGATAGAGAAATACGGAGTAGCCAAATTTAATGCCAAGGCCCGTGAGAGCGCCTGGGAGTATAAGGCCGATTGGGAGAAGTTTACCAAGCGGAGCGGTTTCTGGTTGGATATGGAACACCCGTATATCACCTATGAGCCGGATTATATCGAATCGGTCTGGTGGATATTAAAGCAGGCGTGGGGCAAAGATATGATCTATCGCGGGCATCGAGTAGTTCCGCGCTGTCCGCGATGCGGCACGGCCCTGTCTAGTCACGAGGTGGCGCAGGGGTATAAAGAGGTTACCGAAAGTTCGGTATACTTTAAATTTAAAATTAAAAATGAAGAATTAAAAAATAAATATGGCGAAGAGCTTTATGTATTGGCGTGGACGACTACTCCATGGACTCTTCCCGGTAATGTCGCGTTAGCAGTCAACCCAGATATAGAATATGCAATAGTTCAACCACAAGGATTAGATGAAAAATTCATTGTGGCGCGGCCAGATGCGCTACTGAACAGAATATTTGAGGGTAAGTCAGTAGATATCCTGACCAAAATGCGGGGTAAGGATTTGGTAGGAATGGAATACGAGCCACTGTTCCCGGGGGCGGTGCCCTCTGATACGCCTAATTTCACTAATGCGTTTAAAGTTTATCCGGCGGATTTTGTGACGACCGAAGACGGTACCGGCGTCGTGCACACGGCGGTGATGTATGGCGAGGACGACTATCAGTTGGGCGAAAGAGTTGGTCTGCCGAAGTTCCATACAGTTCTGCCCGATGGTAAGTTCGGGCCAACAGTAAAGAAGTGGGCAGGGCAGTTCGTCAAAGACCATAAAGTAGAGCGGGGGATCATTGCTGATTTGGAGAAGCGCGGGCTGCTATTTAAGGAGATGCCGTTCACGCACGACTATCCGTTCTGCTGGCGGTGCGAAACGCCGCTAATCTACTACGCGGCGGAGAGCTGGTTTATCGCGATGTCTAAGTTGCGCGATCAGCTGATCAAGAACAATCAGGGGGTGAATTGGATACCGTCACACATCAAAGACGGTCGGTTTGGCGAGTGGTTGCGTGAAGTTAAGGACTGGGGCATCTCTCGTGAGCGGTACTGGGGTACACCTCTGCCGTTTTGGATGCCTGTCCGTGCCGCTAACGGCGAAGCCGTTGTGGGCGGAAACGATTCGCCAGCCGGTGAAGGTGAGATATTGTGTGTAGGTTCGTTCGCGGAACTGCGTAAGCTAGCCAAAGAGCCGGACAAGATCAGGACCGACTTCGATCCGCACAAACCGTTCGTGGACGAGATCGTGTTGGTCAAAGACGGAAAAGAGTACACTAGAGTGCCGGAGGTGTTGGATGTGTGGTTTGATAGTGGTGCCATGCCGTTCGCGCAGTGGCACTACCCAAACGAGAACACGGAAAAAATTGACAGGGGCGAGGCCTTTCCCGCTGATTTTATCTCCGAGGCCATCGATCAGACGCGGGGATGGTTCTATACACTGTTGGCTATCTCCACACTACTGGGTAAGCCGGCGCCGTATAAACATGTGGTGTGTCTGGGCCATATCCTCGACAAACACGGCAAGAAGATGAGCAAGTCCAAGGGGAATGCGGTGGACCCGTGGACGATCTTTGATAAATACGGTTCGGATGCCTTGCGGTGGTATCTCTACACCATCAATCAACCGGGCCTGCCGAAAAACTTTGACGAGGAGGGGGTGAAGCAGGTCGTCCGCCGACTGATGCTGACTTTGTGGAACACCTATTCATTTTTTGTTACCTATGCCAATATTGACGGTTTCGCGCCGGATAATTTACCGGAGCTGAAACCAAAACATATTTTGGATAAATGGATCTGGGCGCGCCGTGACGAGTTGGTCGGGGTGGTGACTCAAGCGCTCGATACTTACGAACCGATGCAAGCGGGGTTAGCCATCGAAGCGTTCGTAGACGATCTGTCCAACTGGTACGTGCGTCGGAGTCGGCGGCGGTTCTGGAAGGGGAGTTCGCCAGCTGGCGGAGATGCCGACAAACAACAGGCCTACACGGTGTTTTATACTGTTCTGAAGGACTTCACCAAACTGATGGCGCCATTTATGCCGTTCTTGGCCGAAACTATCTATCAGAATCTTCGTGCCAAGACCGACCCGGTTTCAGTCCATCTGGCGGACTGGCCCACGGCGGGCAAGCCGAATGAAAAAGTTTTGCAAGCGATGAGCGATACGCGCAAGTTGGTCGAGATCGGTCTCAATCAGCGAGAGATAGCTGGAGTGAAGGTGCGACAGCCGCTGGCAAGTTTTTCAGTTCAAGTTGGTAAGCTAGACGCTGGTCTGATAGATATCCTACGCGAAGAGTTAAATGTCAAAGAGATAAAACTGGGCGCGGCAGCCGATGGATTGGACGCAGGTCTCACGCCCGAGTTGAAGTTGGAAGGTATCGCGCGGGAGATAGTTCGGGCGGTACAGATCCTTCGCAAAGACCAAGGTTTTGATATTACTGACCGGATTAAAGTGGGTTGGTCGTCAGACAGTAGTGAGATTCAGCAGGCGATGGCAGATTTTGACTCGTACATCCGAGTTGAGATATTGGCCAATGACATCCATCAGAAGGTGAACAATGGAACGGACATAGCAATTGATGGGGATGTGATAAAGTTGGTGGTAGAGAAAACATGAACCGATTTATATCGAACATCGTGGTGGGGCTGTTCGCAGTGGCGCTGATCGCGGTCTATGGCATTACCAAGCAACCGGCGGTGTTTTCGTGGGAGCGGCCGGAGGATGATAACACCGCCCGACTTAGCAGTGCCGCGCCGGTTAAGGTGCGCTTGCCGGGTGGCACGGTGGTCGTGGCCCAAGTGGCGGATACACCGGCCACCCGGGAGCAGGGCCTATCAGGGGGGGAGACGTTACCGACCGATCAAGGGATGTTGTTGGGCTTCCCTGATGCGGGCCAACATGGTATTTGGATGAAAGGGATGTTAATCCCGCTGGATATCGTGTGGTTGGACGAGCGAGGCACGGTGATCCATCTGATCGAGGAGGCGCCGATCCCTTCCAACCCAGACGATCTGCCGGTCTATACCAATCTGGACCCGGCCAAATATGTATTGGAGCTGGCCGCCGGGACGGTAGCTGATACTGGTCTGCGGGTGGGAGCTGAAGTGGGGCTATCCTAACTTGGGTCAGACGTGAACGCTTGACGGGTGAGCGCCCTAGATGATAACTTTTGAAAGTTATGAAATTGGCAGTCATCAGAACAGGCGGCAAGCAGTACCTCGCGACCGAGGGCACAGTTTTGGATGTAGAGACCATCCCCGGCGAGTCGGGGAGTCAGGTCAAATTTGACGAGGTGTTGTTGGTGGCCGAAGACGACGCGATCAAACTGGGTACTCCACTGGTGGCCGGCGCGAATGTAGAGGGGCAGATAGTAGAACAACTGCGCGAACCCAAGATAACAGTCATCAAAATGAAACGGCGCAAACGGTATCGCCGCAAGTTGGGCCACCGTCAAAACAAGACCCGAGTGAAGATCACCAAAATAGTGAAAAGTGAAAAGTGATAAGTTGTGGTAGCCCCCCTTGGGCGCATTTTGGCTTTGTTACGATGCCGGCCATTGGACATAGGCCTTTTCTTTTCCCCGTCGAGCATTGGAGCTCGAGTGTCCTGAATCCAAGTAATTGCCGTCGCGAAGCCAGCTGATCGAAGACCCGACCTGTTAGGTCGGGGCGAGTTTGGCGAGAGCGGTAAGGCAATTACTTGAGCTGAATAGCAAGAGCGACTGCGGAAGCGATTTCCGGCGCTTTGACAAGCCAAAGCGCCCATCGGTCGAGCGCGATGTGGCGCTCGTCTGCGCTGGATTGAACGCCAGCCAGCGTTCAAAATTATAATCCTTTACCGTAAGAGGGGGTACCGATGGTTTGGAAGTCGGAGAAGGGATAGATGACCACCCAGACCTTGCCGACGATGAGATGGCGCGGCACCGGTCCCCAGATGCGCGAATCCGAACTGTTGTGGCGATTGTCGCCCATGACGAAGTATTCGTTCTTACTTAACGTGCGGCGAGCATCGTTGGGCGTATCCGCGCCGCGGAGGTAGTTCTCGGACAGTAGTTCGCCATTGGGGTGCTGTTGGTTGTAGATAACCACCTGACCGCTCCTCACCTCCACCGTCTCGCCCGGCAGAGCGATGACCCGCTTGATAAAGGAGACCGCGGTGTTCTGCGGCCACTTGAAGACGATAACGTCGCCTCGATGCGGAGTACGGAACCGATAGGTAACCTGATCGACGATGATGTATTGATTGTTATGGAAGTTCGGTTCCATCGAGGGGCCGGAGACATAAAATGGCTGGATGAGGAAGAAGCGGATAAGGAAAGCCACCCCTAACACAGTGGAGACGGTCTTGAGTACGTCATAGATAAAGATCACCGTGCCGACGAAGATGGTCAGCCAGAGATGGCGACGGGGAGTCCTTTTGCGTTTAGAAGTGGTCTTGCCGCCCGCGTCCTCGTGGGCGAACATGTCATCTACCATAGTAATTTATAAAAATCCTCTTAATTGTACAACATTTGAAAGTTAAACCGCTTTTGGCTATGATAGGAGGCGCGTTGACGGGCTTGTAGCGTGGGCGGTTAGCTCAGCGGTAGAGCGCTTCGTTCACATCGAAGAAGTCAGAGGTTCAAATCCTCTACCGCCCACCATGGCTAGAGCGGTCCGACACTGCGGTCGGACAGATCCCCCTAGGGAGTTTATCCGCCTGTGGCGGAAGTCTGGGCAAGCCCACCACGGTTGACAGCAGCGGGGAGATGGGTTAACCTGTCCCCTGTACGCATCCCGCCATTTATTCGTGATTGACACGGGTAAACGGTCATTCGCTCCTGGCAGACCGGATAAAATCGGTCAGCCCCAAGAATGAGTAACGCCAAAAATGGTGGGAGAGGCATAAAAGGAGAACAGTATGACACAGACCAAAGTTTCAGTTGAGGCGATGATGGAGGCGGGCATGCATTTTGGGCACCAGACGCATCGGCGCCATCCCAAGATGGATCCGTATATTTTTGATGCCCGGAGCGGTATCCATATTATTGACCTGACCAAGACCGAGCTTATGTTGAAGCGAGCGCTGGAGTTTTTATCCGAGACGGTCAAGGCGGGCAAGCAGGTAGTGATCGTAGGCACCAAACGGCAGGCGGCTGCCGCTGTTAAAGCCCAGGCCGAGCGGTGCGGGATGCCGTATGTGAATGAGCGTTGGCTGGGCGGGTTGCTGACTAATTTCGATACCATCAAAAAGCGGTTGAAATATTTGAATGAGTTGGAACGCAAACTATCCCAGCCGGAGATGGGGGGCATGACTAAAAAGGAAAAGGTGATGTTGGACCGTCAGCTGAAGGCCTTGCTGATGTCTTTGGGCGGAGTGAAAGATCTGACCGGACTGCCCGGCGCAGTGTTCGTGGTGGACACCATCAAGGACAAGATCGCGGTTAGAGAAGCCCGGAAGTTGGCTATTCCCATCGTGGCGCTGGTGGATACCAACGCTGATCCGACACTGGTAGATTATCCTATCCCCAGCAACGACGACGCTAAAAAAGCCATTGAGTACGCATTGACGCTAGTGGCTGACGCCTGCTCGGTCAAACCGGCCAAGCCGGTGGCCGCGGTTGAGGTTAAGCCGGTAGCTGAACCAGTGACAATTAATAATGGGGAGGAGCAATAAGATGGAGATCAAAGCGAGTGATGTCAAGGATCTACGCGATCTGACCGGGGCCGGGATGATGGAAGTCAAGCAGGCGCTCCTCGAGGCCGGCGGCGATGTGGAGCGGGCCAAGCAGATACTGAAAGATCGCGGAGCCACTATCGCGGCCAAGAAGGCCGACCGGGTGGCGGCTAACGGCGTGATCGCTTCATATGTTCACACCGGCAACCAGGTTGGAGTGTTGGTAGAGGTCAAGGTGGAGACGGATTTTGTAGCCCGGGACGAGAAATTTATTGCCTTCGCCCGCGAGGTAGCTATACACATCGCTGGCATGGATCCCAAATACATCGACAAGAGCGAGGTGTCCGAAAGCGAGTTAAAAGAGGCGGACGATCCGGACGCATATATTAAGGAAGTATGTCTGTTGGAGCAATCGTTCGTGAAGATGCCCGATAAGACGATTCGCCAACTGGTAGAGGAGCAGGTGGCGTTGTTCAAAGAGAACATTCGTATATCTAGATTTGTAAGATACGAGCTGGGAGTAGCGCCAACATGTTAGATGAACTTGGCGGTAAGTTGGGGAAAGCGTTGGAAGCGTTGCGGGGGGAGTTGGCCGGCATCCGGGCCGGCCGGGCCAGCGCCAGTTTGGTGGAGAACGTGCTGGTCGAATCCTACAGCACTAAGATGCCCATCAAGCAACTGGCGACTATTACCGTACCAGACGCACGGTCGCTGGCTATTCAGCCGTGGGACCGGGCCAACTTGGCGCCGATCGAGCGGGCCATCGCCCAGTCGGATCTAGGGTTGAACCCGGTTAACGACGGCGCATCGGTCCGGCTGAACATCCCACCACTTTCCAGCGAACGGCGGGGTGAACTGGTCAAGCTGGTGGGGGCCAGAGCCGAGACGGCCCGCGTGGCCGTGCGTAATCTGCGTCACGAAGCCATGGCCGGTATCGATCGCCGACTGAAAGACAAACTGATCTCGGAGGATGATAGCAAGCGGCTAGAGAAAGCGGTCCAGGACCAGATCGACCGGACCAATGCCCAGATCGATCAATTGTTTCAAACCAAAGAGACCGAGATAAAGACGATCTAGCTGGTCCCGTTAGCCACCACCTAACGGCACCTTCGTAAGCAGAATCTATGGATGTTGATTGTGAAGATGGTGGGATTATACAACTAATATCGGTACAGAAACGCTAGGTTTCTTATGCCTAACGGGATGAACGACCAGATTCCTCAACATATTGCTGTGATCGTGGACGGCAACCGGCGGTGGGCTAAAGAGCGGGGGTTGCCGGTGTGGCAGGGACATCTGCAGGCCCTCGATACGGTTGAACAACTGGTAAGCTGGTGTAAC
>CAYOXG010000020.1:0-1158 GCA_964407885.1 uncultured Candidatus Saccharibacteria bacterium
ATGGGGTGGGGGTCACCGGCCGGCCAGAACGCCAAGGTGCTATTATTGATGAACTTTATCGCATCCCCCGCTTTCAACGAGACACTGCGGGGGGAAAAGCCGCTACTGGTGTAGCTGACTGTTACGGTCTCGGCCGCGACCGGTGGTGTCGTCGGAGAAGTATTCACCGGCGGCGTGGTCTTCCCACACCCCGCTCCTAGTAGCGCTACCGCGCTGACCACTAAAAATAGTTTCACAAAAGTTTTCATCGTCAGATGGAATAAAACTATGCGCTTCTATTGTACAGCCACTGCCGCCTAGTCGGTCTCCAACATCTGACGCACGCCTTCCCAATAGGTCTTGGACCGGCGGAGTTTGGCAATGGCCTTGATCTCGATCTGTCTCACCCGCTCACGGGTGATATTGAACTCTTTGGCGACTTCTTCAAGAGTCCAACACCTGCCGTCAACCAAACCAAACCGCATATCAATGATCTGTCTTTCTCTGGGTTTAAGCCCGCCGTACTCTAATCCGTACTCAACCGCCGAGGCGGTGAGTAACATTTCAACCTCTTGGTCCGGCGCGACCCAGTGCGAACTGGTCAGCGTTTCCTTAAAGTCAAACTCTTTTTTGCCATTGCCCGCCGCGACGGCTTGGTCCAACGACAGTACCTGTTCACCGTAGGCCTTAATCTTCCGCAACCGGTCGGGAGCGAGCCCGGTTTTAACCGACCATTCTTCCAGCGTCGGCTCAACCCCCAGTTCATTCCGAAGCTCTCGTCTGTCTTTGTTGACCCGAGCCAGAATCTCGGTGGCGTGGACCGGTTTGCTGATCAACCCGCCCTGCTCATCAATAGCCCGGCCCATGCGTTGACGAATCCACCAGGTGGCATAAGTTGACACCTTACAGCCCCGTTCGAGATCGAATTTTTCCAGCGCTCGAATTAGCCCGAGATTCCCTTCTTGGATCAGGTCCAAAAAGGACAACCCTCGATTGAGATAATGTTTGGTTATCGAGATGACCAACCTTTGGTTGGCCTGCATCAGCCGTTCTTTGGCCGACATATCGCCTTCGCGGTACCTCCGAGTCAGATATGACTCTTCCTCCGGGGTCAGCAACGGAACTTGGCTGACCATGCGAAGGTAGGCCCGCGCCGCATCCTCCCCATCCATCTGTTCA
>CAYOXG010000020.1:1168-7949 GCA_964407885.1 uncultured Candidatus Saccharibacteria bacterium
GGGTAAAATCTCGGCCGCCAGCGTGATGCCTCCGACCGCTCACCTCGCTTTGGGGCGGGTTAAAGTAGCTCCGCAAGGACGGATCGTTCTTCAGCCGATCTGCGAGCGCCCGTTCATATTCAGGATACTCCGCGAAAGCGTTGCCCTGCCAGATGTGATCGGCTGGGTCGTCTTGTTCGGCAGATGCGCTCTCGGGAACGCTTGGCACCTCTACTCTGCGTTCTCCCCTGTTCCATCTTTCCATAGTTAAGATCGTCCCTATCTCGCCGCCCATTGTACAGTAAAAATCAGCCGTCTCCAACCCAGACAAGGTTAACTCCCCAGCAGGCGTAATGTATAATAAACCAGTTAACGAACTATGCTCGCCCTGCATCTCTTCCTGTTGGTCGCCTTGTCTTACGCCCTGGGCGCGGCGGCCGGTTTCGCGACCAAAAGCGCCCATAAAATTGCCAAACTGTTCCGCACCAACGATTTTGTCATTGGATTTTTTGTGGTCGGCGTGGCCACCTCCACTCCCGAGATCACCGTCGCCGTTAACTCGGCCCTCCGCGGCGCTTCGGGTCTATCTTTGGGCAACCTCTTGGGTGCCAGCATCGTGATTATGTCTCTGCTGGCTGGCCTGGCCGCCATCTTGGCAGGTAAACTCTCCATCAACCGGTTTCTAAAGAATGATGATTTCCTGTTGTATCTCGCCATCAGCGTTCTGCCGGCGGTGGCGGTGTTGGACGGCCAACTCACTCGCCTGGACGGCATCTGGCTGGTAGCGGTCTACTTTTTATTCGCCGCCCGAATGTATCAACGGCGGAATATCTACGAGCCGCACCTGTCCGTCCCCACTCCCGGTGGTCAGCGCGCCAACTTGCTAAAAGACATCATCATCCTCGCCATCGCCCTAGTCGCCATCCTGACCTCGGCCTACTATCTAGTTAATTCGTCGCTGTTTGTCGCGCACGCCCTGTCCATCTCCCCCATCATTATCGGTCTGTTGGTTTTGTCTATCGGCACCAATCTGCCGGAGCTGACTTTGGTTTTAACCCAATCTTACAGACAATCGCAAAATCTCGTCCTAGGGGATCTATTGAGTAATGTCCTCTTGAATGTTCCGACGCTGGGATTGTTGGCCCTCATCCGACCGTTTACCGTTTTGGCACCCACCAGCGTCATCATCTCGGCCGCCTTTTTGGTCATCGCCGTAGCCGTCTTTGGGATATTGATGTGGTCAAAAAATCAGCTCACTCGCCGTGAGGGGGTCTGGTTATTCATCATCTATGCCACCTACGCCACCAGCAGCGTAATCACCCTCATCAGCTCCTGACAAAGCGTCGGGGTACGAATCACGACTGATGGTCGGCCCGTCAGTAGAGAGTCGTCCCTGCCTACCGGCAGGCAGGCTGAATTGAGGCCATCCGTTCTTAAGTTGGCCCTAGGACGAGGGCTGTTCTGAACTGAGCTAAATGGCCAGTGGGCGGAGGTGGTTTAGTCCACCGGGAGCGCCCAGCGATTTGGCCAGTGAATAAGCCCGAGGACGTTGGCCAGCGATTTACCCCGCTTATGCCTTGCCAAAGCGGGAATGGGTCGAGCGTCATTCCACGCTCGTTAAAAAATAACCGGAACGGTCAGTGAATCATCGTTTGACGGCTCACCCGACGGGTTGTCTTTTTTGAGTACCAGCGTGCCAGCGCTTCCAGCGGTTTGGGCCGGGAAAGTAATGGTCGCAGTGAATGGAACTGGGTCCTCCGTCATCCAGTCGCTCTGCGCTTGGGCGATGCCGGTAGCGATAACTTGGTTGCTGGCGTCCAAAAGTTGAACGGGGAACGACGCCTCAAAGTACCAACCGCCGACCGCTGTGCCAGCAATAGTTAGCGGACTAGCGATAGTTGAACTAGCCGCGGGACTGCTGACCACCACATCTGCGGCTTCGATGGTCGTATTGTCAACCGTCGGCTGCCCCAACGACGCCAGCCAGCCGATGCCGACCAACACCGCCAACCCGATAATCCAATAAACATATTTCATAAAAATCTCCTTTCTAGTATTTTACCCCCGACTCGATCGGGGGGGGTCCGAACCAAAACAAAACTACTATGCCCGCCTAGCCCAAACCGCAAACGTCAAAAAATAACTACTCAAATCTTTGGGTACTACATCAGTCGTCCCCAACCACTCCTCGCACACCGCTTCCCGCAAGCGCGTTAGCTCCCTTAATCTCGGTCCTTGCCAGCGAGGGTCAGTAATGGTCAAATCCAACAGCTCCAACATCCTGTCGAGAGCGTTCTCGGCGTATTGGGCGTTGCCCTTCGCCCGCCAGCTCCAGGATCGCTCGAACTCACTCCCAACATTGGCCAACTGCTCCGTTAGCGTCATCACCTGCCACCTGCCGTTGGCCAAATCCTGATGAATAAATTCCGTCATTTCGTCACCAATTTATTCACTATCGCTAATATTTTTTCTCTTACGCTCACATCCTCGACTGAACGCGAACGGTTATTCTGCCGAGGGCGCAGGTTGATGACCGAATCAAATTCCACCATCTCCCCGTCAGACAGGTCGGGATAGAGATTAATCCCCCACAGGTTGGCCTGCTCCGAACCCCGCTCTAGCAAAAAGGCCTCTTCGTCGGCATGCAGTTCTCCTCCGACAGCCATAACGCCCCGGCCGGTATCCACGACCGCTTTCACCATATCACCCTGCCGCCAAGCAGCGATCTCTTTCAGTCGCACTCGGGTTATCGGCTCCTCGACTAGCACAATATCCGTTGTCATAACCTGATTATACCTTATGTCCCCCAGTTGGTCGGAGCAACAAAAAGCGGTCCGATGTCACGTCGGACCGCTTCAAGGTACAGACCGAACAATTAGGTGGCAAATGAGCAAAACGGCTCTACCTCCCTCATCTCGGCTGGCATCTGGCTCCGCGACAGGCGAATGGCCTCCGATTCACATGGCACACAGACCGTATGGTCGCCAAAGATGCTGGCGCACGCTGGGTCGATGCAGATCGGTCTGCCACAGGCGATACAAACGGTAGCGGCGAGCTTGCCGCAACGGCAAAGGGGTTTTTCCATCCCTCACGCTCCTAGAGTACAAGATACCTTTAGGGTAGAACAAAATCCGCTCTGGGTCAATAAAACAACCTTCTCCCAGATCAGGATTTTTACCCGCCCAAAAAGTGGTATAATTAAGGTGGTTCTGCTCTGGCTAGGTAGGGATGAATTGGACCTTGCTATTACAAGTTAGGGCGCATGGGCTAGGAGACAGAGATGTCAGAAACGAGAACAGTTAGAGTTGATTCAAATCATGAGGATGTTGTGGTCGATGAGGGTGATAGGGTTGTGGTTTATCACAATCGAATCAGCATGGGACCCATCCCCTTTCTCGGCACCAACACCATCACAGAAAGCGTTACCACGAATTACCCGGATGGGACTAGCAAAAACGAAAAGAGATAATTAAACAAAACTAATCTGCACTTTTCTCAATTAACCATTTGAACCTTTAACAAAAAATCAGGGCGGCCAACTTGGCCGCCCTTTATCTTTGCCTTAAACCACGGATGCGGATGATTTCGCAGATGTCCTGTACCAGGTTGTTAAGGTGAGCCAAGTTCACTTGGTTGTAAATCCCGATAACGCCCTCCGACATCATATCCTCGGATAAGTGTCGGCATTCGCCGATCGGATGAACCTCGGGCCGACTCTGGCCCAGTCGCTCGTTCCGATAGGCCCACAAATCACTGAAGATGTCTGTTTGGGTATGCTGGAGTGGTTTTTGCGTATCAAACCGCTCGATTTCGACCGGGCAGAGACCAGCAGCGGCTATCAGCACCAGCCAATTCCGCTTACGCACCAGTGGTTTCTCCTTGATGGTCAACAACACCACTCCCACTCCTACCACCTCCCTAAAAGAACAAAACTACTCCCCAGCATACCAAAATTCACTACAGCAAGCGTCTCAACTCATCAACCGACAAACCGACATCTTGCAAGATCCTGTTCAACAGCCTCTTCCCTAGCGGGGTGCCCCTGTGTACAGGAATGGTGATGTGCTTATTGTCCTGTTCCCGCCAAAGAGAGACATGACTACTCTCTTGTCTTATCTTCTCAAAACCTACCTTCAGCAAGGCCTTGACTAGCTTATCGCCCCCGAGCACTGGCAGTTTAGGCACGACTCCCCAACCTTAGCTCCACGGTTTGTACGCCCACCCGGCGAGACAGTCGCCGCTCAATATCCTTTCGCGCCGCCAAATGTACTTTAGCGGCCTTAGTAAAATTGGCCAACGTGGTCTTCTTGGTCTTACCCTGCGAATAGCATCCCGATAAACTGGGACTCGACGCCCAATAGCCCCTGCCGTCCTTTTTAATAAAGGCTGTGATCTTATCCATGGCAATGGCAGTATATCAGACCCGTCAAGCCAAAATCAAAAAACCGGCATCCGATTCTCCCTATACCACTCTTTATTGATGGTACCCATATCTCTGGACCTTACTCACGTTAAAGACCTTTAATAAAGTCCTTTAATAGCAGAGCACTCAAAACAACTTGTTTCTCATTTAACTTGTCTACGCTCCGATACAAGGTTGTGGATTTGCTGGGCTTCTTCTGTGCGGGCCTAGCCCAAACAATACCATCTACAACAGCTATGCGAAGTACGCCTCCTGTTAATGTTTTAACAAACCGTAAACTCTCGCGAAAACTCTTATCCTGAGTGCCGCCCCCAGCGGACATGAACTTTGCTTCCCCTATCACAAACCACTTGCCCACCTTAATCACCAAATCTAACCCTTTATCTCCCCGATAACCCAGATGTTGCCGTGCAAAACGTTTAAGTGCAGCGTCACCGCCGGTTAATATCGCAATGTTTTTGCTCGTTTTTAGTATTTCTTTTTCGCTCAATGCTGGATACCCAAGAGTATGCAACCATTTTGCAAAAGCTGGGCCCATCTTACGAGACGAGGAAGCGGGTTTTCTCACTCCCGCCAATATGCCCCGTAGCCCCAGAGACTTGAGCCGCCCATAGATGCGTACTAGAGTCTTAGGATTCCGTCCCAGAGCTGCTTTATCTTTACGGATAAATCCGATGTATGGATCATCCACAGGAAACCTAGCCAGTGCCAATAGAGTAAAAATTAATTTGCTTTTATCACGATGCTGAAAGGCGACTTTGATGGCTTTTTCGGCTTTGGTATCGGCGGGCCGCACCTCGCTGATGTCTACTGGGTAAATCTTATGAAGGGCGTCCAGATAGCCCGGGGCCGCAGACAGTTCAAGGCTCTTTTTAACCCACTTGTTCATATTGTCTCGGATTAATTAAATGCTGTTCTGGGGTAGTAAGATAGTTGATTAACTTATAGGTAAACTCAAACGATATTCGCTTCCTGTTGTTGTCACGATAATTGGTCAGAAAGAACGAAAAGTACTTACGACGGTGTTCATCGAGTGTCGCATTAAATGCTTTCATTAACACAAGCTGGTCTTCAATGGCAGGTGGTTCGCTGAATATTATATGGGCCATATTGCGAGAGGTCGCCTTGCCTAGCAGACCATCAACCCGATATTGCCGTATATCCTCCAGCCGGATTTTGTGCCCATTTTTGCTATCAATAGCCCTAAGCAACAAAATGTTTTTCCGCAACGATCTAAGTGTCGACTCATCTACCCCGTACGCACGAACATCTTTAAAGTCCTGCAGGGCTAATTTAACCTCGCGATTACCCTCCCGAATCATGTCTTGCGTCAGACGAGCAACACCCCGGCCGTGCATCCCATATACACGCGCCAAAAAATCCCCGCCTAGCTTCCAACCCAACCTTTTCTCCAGCACAAGCGACATTTTTTTACCCTCCGGCAAAATCAGAGCTGGTACGGTGCAATCATCAGCAGTTGTTGTTCGCTTTCTGAAGTAAAAGGAAATTACGTTATAGGTGGTATCTTGGAAAACCTGTGTTGTAAAAATGTTCAGCCCGACAACTTCAAACATATCAAAAAATAGGTTTCGTATCTTACGAGAGTTGTCCGCGCTGAGAAAATTCAGAGGGACTATCACAATACCCTCTTCGGCACCTAGCATAGAAAACAACGACACCTGGTACAGGTCTTCAAAAACCGAGTGGTCCTTGCTAAAGAACAGCCCCTTGGTTCTGCCGTCTGCCTTGTTTTTGTGTAGATATGGGGGATTCGTGCAGACAAATTTGTAATCCGCCGGTGAGTTAATAGAGTCGTTCTTAAAAACAACCTTGTTGTCTACAAATTTGTCATCGCAGTCAAAACCCCGCACACTCTTAGCACCGTGGCTCTTAGACCATGCCAATAGGTCGCTCCCTCCCGCGAACGGATCGGTCACATCCTTATCTCTAACATATTGCTCAAAACCCTGCAGAATATGATCTGCATTGGTAGTAAAGAATTGGCCCAATTGCTTCTTCGCCGCGATCATACCCAAATTATACCCTGAACCAGAGCGAAGCTCGATTCAGGGCACCGCCCCACCTATCGGCAGACAGGCCCACCCCAGCTTTAGGGCTTCCAGCCCTCAATCGTCAAATTGGAGCGGGTTTTCTAATCAGCCCTCAGAGCCAGTACTCGTCTGCTCCGGCCGCGGCGGTTCTGATCTATCTGCCGTCCCTAAAGTGGAGGTAGGAGCGGGTGGTGTCTGAAGTGGAATATTCAATTTTTTCGCCAGTCCCTCCAACGCCCTCAATGCCTCCATCGGGACCATGAAAATGACGGTATTGGATTGGTCGGAACTTAAATCGTTGATGGATTGTAAAGTCCGCAGATGCAAA
>CAYOXG010000021.1:0-7592 GCA_964407885.1 uncultured Candidatus Saccharibacteria bacterium
CCCCCCAAGAACTCCCCCGCCGGTTGCAGCATATATTCATCTACCCGACTACTTAACAGATGCAGTTGCCCGGGATCACATCCATGCGCGTGGTGCTGGTTATCACCGCGGTGCTGGTTTGGGTGAACGTGTCCGCGCTCCTCAACCAAACCAAAACTTGGTCGGCGCCGATTATGATGACAGGTTTAAGCGAGGGCTTGGCGGTGGCCAACGCCATTACGGTAGCGCGAGCCGAGGTCACCGGCCGCCCGGCCGCCATCGCCAAACTCAGCGCCGACTCATTTGTCTTTGGATTGGACCTATCCGGCATCACCACACCCGGCCGATATAGTCGTCCGGTTAATTTGCGGCAAGCGCCAGCGGGCGTGCAGGTGTCGCGTTATCACCCAACCGAGATGGTGGTGGACATCGAGGTTGAGACCTCCAAACTTGTGCCGGTGGTCTTAACCACTACTGGCTGGGTGGCGGATGGTTACAGCGTCAAGTCCACTCAACTGACGCCCGACCACATCACCGTCTACGGCGCCCCGAGCATGTTGGAACGGGTCACCCACGCCGCCGCCGAGGTAGCGCTGAACCATCGGCGCGAGTCCTTCACCACACCGGTCAGTTTTACGGTGGTGGATGGCACCCGCTTGGTCGTGGGTAGCGTCCGGCCCGCGCCTGCCGAAGGCAAGGCGACCATCACTGTCGGAACGGGCGCGGCCTTCCGCAACCTTGGTCTGAAGTCCGCCTTCACCGGCGAACTGCCGGGTGGGTTCTGGGTGCAGGAGGTTAAATTCGAGCCGGCGGTAGTGTTGGTCTCCGGCACTCAACAGATCCTTGACCAACTGGCTTACCTGACCGCCACGCCGATCAACCTGACTAGTCGGACTAAGAGTTTCACCGACCAAGTGGCGGTGGAGTTGCCGGCCGGGGTGAGTTTGGTGGGGGATAATTTGATCCTTGCCAGTGTCACTATCGGTTCCGCCCAAGGCACGCGCCAGTTCAATCTTGTCCCCCAATACGCCAACATCACCGAAGGTTTCAGCGTCACCGCCGCTAGTCCCGGCTCGGTAGCGGTAGTAATCACTGGCGAGGCCAGCGCGCTTAACGCCTTGAAGCGGACCGACATCATTCTGCGTCTTGACTTGCAAGGAGCGCTGTCGGGAGCTAATATGATCACGCTCACTCGGGGGATGTTCACCGTCCCGACCGGAGTGGAGATAGTCAGTTTCGCCCCCGAGCGGGTCGAGGTCGTGTTAAGTCGAGTTCAATGACACCCCCCAAAACCTATATTGTGTTGGATGTTGAGACCACCGGCGTCGACGCCAAGGCGGATGATATTATTGAATTCGCCGCGGTTCGTCTGGACGCTGCTGGCGAGGAGACCGCTCGGCTGGACTTTCTGGTCGGCACTCCACAGGAGCTGTCACCTACGGTCATCGCTCTGACCGGCATTCAGCCCGCCGATCTTTCCGGCCGGCCGGCCATCGCGGAGGTGATGGATACCATTCGCGAGTTCATCGGGGCCAGCCCCATCGTTGGGCACAACATCGGTTTTGATATCGAGTTCCTGAACGCTCACGGGGCTGAACTGACTAACCCGGTTTTGGACACATTGGAGCTGGCCTATACTATCCTGCCGGCCCAGTCCTACTATAGTTTGGAGTATCTGACCCATCGCTTCGGTTTTCCCCATCAGCCCGCCCATCGGGCGATGGCGGATGTGCTGGCTACCGTTGACCTGTTCAAGTTTTTGGTTGGGCAGGCGAGTGGATTGCAGCCCGCTACCCGTGACTTAGTCAATCAACTGGTGCCCTACGGGGCCTGGACTTGGGGATGGTTGATACATCAGCCGTTGAAGTGGCAGATGCCGAAGCTTGCTCCCGCTCTTGAGGAGAATGAGGACGAGCGGCTGGCGCGCGAGGTCCACAATATCGCTCCGCGGGTGGCCGACATCGCTACAGCTAAAACCGGTTCGGTTAATTTTATTGAAACCCATTTTGATGGCGACCCCGATGCGCTGGCGCTGGTCTATGCTACCCTCTGCCCGCCGGCGGTAGTGGTCGTTCCGGACCGGCTGTTTTACCGCACCGACTGGACGCAGGTAGGCAAGATGATCGATCAAACCATCACTCCGCGCTATCCGCGCTCTCTCTGGTACCGGCCCGATGCGGAAGTAGAGTGGGCCAAGGGGCAGGAGAGTTTAAGCGCCAGTTCCGCCCAGCTCATTACCAAAGTAATCATCTGGCGGCGGGAGTGGGCAGGTGACTACAGCCGGCTATACCTCTCTCGCGATGAGCAGTACCAGTGGGCCCAGCACCTAGCCCCGTTGGAGCCGGGCGAGGAACTTACAGACGCCATCCTAGTCACTCCGGCCGAGGGCCTCTTGGAGTTAGATGGATTAGAGGAGCGGGCCGTCGTCACCGCCCGTCCGTTATTGTTGGAGGATGCCGTCTTCGCCGCCCAAACCCGAACATTTTCGGTCAACTACTTGGCTGCGGCGGTGAGTTCTCGCCGCGATTTCGTTCACCAATATGTCCGCGCTACCGATGTAAGGTTGGCCGATAGTTTGTTTAAAACCCTCAACCATTTTAGTAGCGATCTGCAGACCATCACCGAACTGCTCATTCAGATCTACGCTGATTATCCGCCTACCTCTCCCTACGACCGGAACATTGAGTTGACTCCGGAGGCGATGTCAGACGCTACCTTGGCCGCATTCCGATCTGCCACCACCCACCTAGAGGTGTACCTGAACGGCATTGCGGGTCTGGCCGGCCCGGCTGCTTCCGCACAGATCGAACGGACCCGCAAATTGGTGAACGATCTGACGGCTGTCGCTGAGCGAGCCGATGACCGCCGGTACTTTTTATACGCAGAGGGCAACCGGTTCTTTTTGGAGCTGGTACCGGCCCGCGCCGATACCGGCATTTTGCGCCGACTGGTCGAGCGGGCTCGGGAAGCGATCTGGCTGGGGCCCGGGCTGTCAGTCAGCGGTCGGTTTGACTACTGGACCTCTCGTCTCGGGGGCGAGGGCAAGATCATCATCGGCCACGATCGCAAGATAGAACTGCTGGTGGCACAGGACTTACCGGAGGGATCCGAGTACGCCTACGGGGTGGCCGAACTGGCCAAACAGGCCTTGGAGCGCGGCGGTAAGACCCTGTTTATGCTCCATTCGGCCTTCGAGGCCAGACAGCTGTTTAATGAGCTCTTCCCTCACGCTCGGGAGACCGATACTACCGTTGAGAGCTATGACACGGTCGGCAACCCCGCCCGGCTGTCAAAACTGCTTCAAGCTACCCCTAAGTTCATCCTGATCGGCCACTACTACTGGTTCGACCGCGTCTGGCCCTCCGCCGGCGAGTTTGACCGTCTGATCCTAGGCAAACTGCCGTTCGAGGCCATCTCCCGTCCCCAGAGCAAAGTGTTGAGCGACACCGAGAACGGGTTTGAGACCTACACCCTAGCCCGGGCAGTCATGCGTCTGAAGGAGGTGTTGCATCTGGCCCAGCGCTCCGGTCTGCCCTTGAGTATGCTCGACAGCCGGCTGTTGACTCGCGACTACGGCCTGCGCGTGCTAAACTCGCTGGCCGGATTTACCGTGGTGCCAGAGAACACCGATCAGCTTTTGAGTTGAGCCCCTCCCACGGGCTGGGGATAACTAAAAAACTTTACGCTCTGGTGGCTGTAAATACATCACCTTGGTCGACGGGCCATTGACATGGGTTGGGTCTAGTGGTACAGTGGTATAATTTGGTGCCGGACATTAACAAGCAGGTGCAGATGAGAGTGTCGGGAAGCGAGGTATCACTCCCCCCAGTGGTACTTCGCTTTCCGACACTGTCCCGTGTTGGAAAACAAAAATAAAAAGTTACTTTTTGTTCTTTGTGCCAAAAATTTCGATAGTGGGTGCTGGTCATTCACGTCGGCGGGACGGTTCGGTTTGCACCTTTTTAAAGGCCGCCACGCCATAAATTAATTATTATTTTAGGGCGCATGTGCGGCCTTTAAACTTCGTCTAAACAATTTCGCTTTACGCTATCCCGCCATTAAGACGATGGCGGGATGCTTTTGCAGCTCAATTGTTTCTCCTCTCCCCAAAATATTCGCTTCGCTAGAACATTTTGGGGACCCCCTCAAGTTATTACTTCTCTGGCGGTGTTTTTATATCTGGTTTTGGCTATACTGAAACTATGCCGGTAACCAGTTTTTTAGTAGGCGTCGCTACAACGACGGTTCTGGCCCTAGTTGCATGGGGGATGGTGCTGTGGTATTTTGACCCGACCACCGTCGGGCTGTTGGGATTGATCCTGTTCTTGACCAGCTTCACCGTGGCCCTGTCCGGGATACTGACCCTCACTATCTACGCGATGTATTTCAAGGCGACCGATCCCGCCCGGCGGTTCTGGACCGCTCTGCGTCAGGGCGCCACGCTCGGTCTAGCCGGAGCGGGGGTGTTAGTCCTACAACTTCTGCACGTCGCCAGCTGGTGGAATCTGATCATGATCATCATCGCCGTTGGTCTGCTGGAGGTATATTTTCGGGTTAGAGTAGAATAGGGAAGTTCATGCAAGACGAACTCAAACAACTTTGGCTGGCCGCCCAAGCCGAGATCGCGGCGGCGGATCCGGCCGACCACACTACGCTCAAAGTTAAGTATCTCGGCCGCAAGTCGCACCTGAACCAACTGCTGGGAGAGGTCAAGGGCTTGCCTGTCGCCGAGCGCTCAGCCGCAGGCCAACTTGGCAACCAGATCAAGGCCCAGCTCCTGCACCTGCTCGAGGATCTTGCCAGCCGTCAGGTCTCGGCGCCGGAGCACTTTGACCCTACCATCCCGGGCCGCCGATCGTCTCTAGGCCGGCTGCACCCTATCACTCAAACCACCGACCAGCTGGTCGAGCTATTCACCGGGATGGGGTTCTCGATAGCCGAAGGGCCCGAGGTGGAGACCGAGGCCTACAACTTTGATCTCTTAAATATTCCTGACAACCATCCCGCCCGGGACGCGTGGGATACCTTCTGGGTCAAGCCGAGTAAGGCCGCTGAGGCACGGACTCTACTGCGAACCCACACTTCGCCGGTACAGATCCGCTATATGTTGGAACACAAACCCCCCCTGCGAGTCATCGCGCCGGGCCGGGTCTTTCGCTATGAGGCCGAGGACGCCACTCACGGCTCGGTCTTCTTCCAGTTGGAGGGGTTGGTAGTGGACAAACATATCACCGTCGGGCATCTCAAAGCCGTTATTAGTGAACTGGTCAAGGGCATTTTAGGGGATAAAGTCCAAACCCGTCTGCGTCCCAGCTTCTTCCCGTTCACTGAACCGAGTTTTGAAGTAGACATCTGGTTTAAAGGTAAGTGGCTGGAGCTGATGGGCTGCGGCATGGTTCACCCGCAAGTTTTGACCAACGTTCACATCGACCCTGCGGTCTACTCCGGGTTCGCGTTCGGGTTAGGGATAGACCGCATCGCCATGCTCAAACACGACATCCACGATCTACGGTTATTCTATTCTGGCAACTTAGATTTTCTCGAACAGTTCTAAATGAAGTTTTCATACAACTACCTCAAACAGTGGCTGGACTTCGACCTGACGCCCCGGGAGCTGGCGGACCTGATCTATCTGCACATCACCGAGGTCGAGTCCCTGGCGGACAGCGGTCAGTGGGCTGGCTTTGTGGTGGGGGAGATCACCGCTATCGCGTCCCATCCTAATGCCGACAACCTCCGGCTGGCTAAAGTTGATGTCGGGGGTCGGGTCTTAGATATCGTCTGTGGGGCCCACAACATTGCGGTCGGCCAGAAGGTGCCGGTGGCGTTGCCCGGCGCTATGCTCCCTAGCGGCCTTGAGATCCGACCGACGGTTATCCGCGGCGAGGCCTCATCCGGGATGCTCTGTAGCCGGGCCGAATTGGGGCTGACCGGAGACGCCTCCGGGATCATGTTACTGGACCCCAACCGCTCGCCCGGCGCGCCACTAAGTGAGGTGTTGGGGGGAGAGGGGGACAGTGTTTTGGAGCTTAAAATACTGGCCAATCGCCCCGACTACATGAGTTATTTAACGCTGGCTCGTGAGATCGCAGCGGTCTTGAAGTTTGACTTCCGGCCCGATCTACCGACAGATTTCTCCGAACAGGGAGAAGCGACCGCCAAGGCCTTACGGGTAGAGGTTAAGTCCCCGGCTTGTCCGAGATACTTGGCGCGGGTCGTCCGGCAGGTGACCGTGGGTGCGTCTCCGGATTGGATGCAGTCGGTCTTAACTGCCGCCGGCATTCGTCCTATTAACAACGTTGTCGACGCGGCCAATCTAGTTATGTTGGAGTTGGGCCAGCCCATCCATACTTTCGATTATGATACTATCGCCGGCCACAACTTAGTCGTTCGGCTGGCTCGGCCGCGGGAACCGTTCACCGGACTGGACGGGGTTGCCCATCAACTGGATGAAGAGACGCTGGTGATCGCCGATAGCCGAACCCCGCTCGCCATTGCCGGCGTCATCGGGAGCGAGGTCAGTGGGGTCAAACCTACTACCACTACCATCGCCGTCGAGGTCGCTAACTTTGGTCTGGTCTCCATCCGTAATACTTCTCGCCGACTGGGACTTCGCACTGACGCCAGCGCCCGGTTTGAGCGCGGGCTAGATATCTTTCTGCCGGAACTGGCCATGGCGCGGTTTTTGCATCTTATAAGTCAGGTCTGTTCCGAGGCCAAGATCGCTCCCGGGACGATCGATATCCATCGATCATTGCCACCAGCCGCATCCGAACTGCGAGTCGGGGCCTCCGCCGTCAATCAGCTACTCGGGACCGATATCCCGGCCGGCGAGATGGCCGACATTCTGACCCGCTTGGATCTTGTCGCCCAAGTTAGCGGGGATGAACTGCTAGTTCGCGTCCCGCACTATCGTGGCGACATCTCCACCGTAGCCGATCTGGCCGAGGAGGTTGTCCGGATCTACGGTATCACCGAGGTTGAAGCGAGTTTGCCGAGTATGCCCATCATGCCGGTTGCGACTCCTTCGGCTTGGCCAGTGATGAAAAAACTGCGGGAACTATTGGCCCGACTGGGCGCGATCGAGATATATACGAGACCTTTTGATACCAGCAGTGAGGCGGCGGTGGCGCTGGCTAATCCGCTGTCCTCGGACGCCACTCACTTAAAGACCGACCTTACTGCTGGCGTAATGCGGCTGGAGATAGATAGAAGCGAGTTCCGGGTTTTTGAATTGGGCCGGGTGTTCGCCGCCAGCCGTGAACCGTTGCCGACCGAAAAGACCGAGTTGGCGGTGCGGATCCGTGAGCGTGACGCCTATGCCGTCGCTCGTGGGATAGCCGATATGATATTGGATGCTTTGGGTATCCTGGCCGAGTGGCGGGAGGTCGCCGGCGTGGCCGGTCTGCGAGCGGTTGTTGGCCGAGCAGTGGTGGGAGAGTTGACCCCGTGGGGAGCCGAGGCCCTGCTAACATTCGATATCACGACCCTGACCCCGTTAGCGCGACTGACCAAGACCTACCGGGAACTGCCTAAATTCCCGGCCGTGAAAATGGATATGGCCTTCTTCGTCCCTGACCGGGTGCGCTTAGGCGAGCTGATCAAAGATATCT
>CAYOXG010000021.1:7602-7859 GCA_964407885.1 uncultured Candidatus Saccharibacteria bacterium
CGCCGATCCGCTGGTGGATAAGATCGAACTGTTCGACCAGTTCACCGACCCCGACCGGGGCCGCAGCGCGGCCTTTCACATCGAACTAAGAAGCTCCGTCAGAACCCTCACCAAAGCCGATCGCGACAGGGTGGTGGACATCATAAAAACCTCGCTCCTAGAGCGACATAAAGCCCGACTGCGCGACGAGTAAAACCCCTTCACAGGGGAGGGGATTTTAGTTATAATAAAGTAGGTGAAAAGTGGTCCTATGAACC
>CAYOXG010000022.1:0-979 GCA_964407885.1 uncultured Candidatus Saccharibacteria bacterium
GGGTCGTTCCGGTCTACCCGGAAAGTTTAGGCATCCCCACCAAGATCTTCCGCCGGTTGATGAAGGCCCTGCTCCCGACTATCCGCGCCATCCCCGACTATCTGCCGGCAGGGGTGAGGCAAAAGTACCAACTGACCGATCTGGCAACCGCGCTGGAGGGTATCCATTTCCCCGCTTCGCTCGAGATCTTGCAGATCGCTAAAGACCGGCTGGGTTTTGATGAATTGCTTCTGACCCAACTCGCCGTCCAAAGTGTTAAAAGATTTCTGAAACAAGGATCCGCCCGACCGATCACGGCTAATATAGAATTGGTAAAACAAATTTTAGCCAAACTTCCCTATCAACTAACCAATGGTCAGAAGCGAGCCCTGTGGGAACTGTTGCAGGACTTGGCCGACGGCCAACCGACCAATCGTCTGCTGCAAGGCGATGTCGGCTCCGGCAAAACCGTCTTGGCCGCGATTTTGATGATCGAGGCGGCCAAACAGAACTTCCAATCCGCGCTAATGGCGCCGACCGAGGTGCTAGCCCGCCAGCACTATCTGTCTATTGCTCCGCTCCTAGAAGAGTTCGGCATCAGCGCGGCTCTGCGCACGCAGGCCTATCAAGAGGGTCCGGGCAGTGCCGATGTGTTCATCGGCACTCACGCGCTGATCGAAGCCGATGTCAAATTCACCAATTTGAATTTGGTTATCGTTGATGAGCAACATCGCTTTGGCGTAAAACAGCGCGAGGCGCTCAAGACCAAAGGCCACACCCCGCACTTCATCTCGCTCACCGCCACCCCTATCCCTCGCTCGCTGGCCTTAACCGCGTTTGGCGATTTGGATATCTCGGTCATCCCGTATAAACCATTGAACCGCAAACCGATCATCACTCAAGCCCTTGATCCTAACCAGCGCCGACTGGCCTACAAGCAGATGATAAGCGAACTGGAGTCGGGTCACCAAATATTTGTCATTACGCCATTGATCGAAAC
>CAYOXG010000022.1:989-6475 GCA_964407885.1 uncultured Candidatus Saccharibacteria bacterium
CAAATCGGCCGAGGCGGAGTATAAGAACATCCAAAAACTCTTCCCCCACTTTTCGGCGGGCCTGTTGCACGGCCGGCTCACCTCGGAGCAGAAAACCAGCGTGATGACCGATTTCAAAAGCGGCAAACTCCAAATTTTAGTGGCTACTACGGTGATCGAGGTTGGCATTGATATCCCTAACGCCACCGTAATGTTAATTGAAGGCGCCGAGCGGTTCGGCCTCTCGCAACTACACCAGCTCCGCGGCCGGGTCGGCCGGAGTGAACTACAGTCGGACTGTTTTGTGATCACCAGCGAGGCGAATCCGGAAATTATGGATCGCCTTGGACTGTTTGCTAAAACCGATGACGGATTTAAATTGGCCGAACTTGATCTGCAGTTGCGCGGCCCGGGCGCCATCTTCGGCCACATGCAATCCGGATTTTTGCACTACCGGCTGGCCGACTGGACTGACACGCGGGCTATCAAGCAGGCCCAAGACGCCGCCAGTGCTATATTGGACGAGGACGTCACTTTAGAAACCTATCCCGATCTCGCCAAACGAATTGAACGAGAGACCGTCACCGCCCATCCAGAGTAGAAACTGTTCTGTCATCCTGAATTCATTTCAGGATCCCAGATGAGACACTGAAACAAGTTCAGTATGACCATATAAAGATGCAGCTTAGAATCACCAGCGGACAATTTAAAGGCCGTCTCATCAACGCCCTGATGACCCTACGGCCGGCGATGGAGCTGGTCCGCAAAGCGGTCTTTGACGTTTCGGGCGACAAAATCGTCGGGGCCAATTTTTTGGAGCTCTACGCCGGTAGCGGGGCGGTCGGCATCGAGGCCTTAAGCCGCGGGGCCGTCAAAGCGGTTTTTATTGAAAAAGACCGCGCCCACTACAATCTGATCAAGCAGAACATCAATAAACTGGGTCTGACGGACCAGGCCACCGTTCGGATGATGCTGGTGGAGGACTTCATCGCCGCCAACCAGTATCCTTACGACATCGTTTTTGCTGACCCGTGGTATGAAGACGAGCTGGACATCACCGGCTGGGAGAAACTGCTGGCCAAGGACGGGGTATTAGTGATCGAACACAGCAGCGCCACTGAACCGCCGACTAACCCTCATCTGCGAATTTGGAACAATAAACGCTATGGAGACACTGCTCTCACCTTTTACACCCCCGCCAGAGGATAACCCGCCCGATTGGTTCGAGCGCTATCGCTACTATGTCTTCGGCGGTCTGTTGCTGATGCTGGGACTGGGGGTGTATCTCATCCTCACCCCGCCTAAAAGTTCTCTGGCGGGACCGGAGGTAAAAACTGCCGGTGGCGCTGACGCAACCGCTACGCCGGAAACTACTGCCGCGACTAGCGGAAAATTGGTCGTAGATATTGCGGGGGCGGTGGTCAAACCCGGCGTGTATTGGCTGGACGCGGGAAAGATCGTGGAGGACGCGATCTTGGCTGCCGGCGGATTCAGTCGGCGCGCTGACATGGACGCCATCGCCCACTCCATTAATCGGGCGCAGGAACTCACCAACCACGGGAAGATCTACATTCCCAAACTCGGCGAAAGTTATGTACCGACCGATGGCGCCAATGTCCCTGCCGCCAATCTCACCCCAGAAAGCAGCGCCAAGATAAACCTCAACTCGGCCGACACCAGCGAACTGGAACTTCTGCCCGGCATCGGCCCGGTGCTGGCCCAACGCATCGTGGACTACCGCTTGCAAACCGGACCGTTCAAGAGTATTGATGAACTGCAGGACGTTCCGGGGATTGGCGACAAACTCTTTGACCAGATGAGAGATTTAGTGACCGTTTGATGCCGGAGTGGTGGAATGGTAGACACGCTAGCTTTAGGAGCTAGTGGGAGCAATCCCGTGGAGGTTCAAGTCCTCTCTCCGGCACCAAATCAGATATCCCCACCCCGCCAAGTTGAGATTTGGGCGATTTTTGGTTATAATGCGGATGTCAACTGGACGGCAGTCCGTTGATGAATAGGGTCGAAAAACAAACCGGATTTATCTATACGCGTATATATAAACTAAAACAACAGGAATCGTAATGACGGATAATCTTTTCACGATTTGGGGTAACGCCGTCTTGAACCCGCTACAGGACATCTGGGGCCGTTTTCTGCTGTTCCTTCCCTCGTTAGTCGGCGCTGTCGTCATCTTACTAGTAGGATGGATAGTTGCCGCCGGGTTGGATCGGCTGGTCACTCAGATCCTGAAACAGTTGAAGATCGACGGGGCCCTGAACAAGGTCGGCGCCAAGACCTTCTTTGATAAGTCGGGCGTTGACTTGGAGGTTTCGGAGGTCGTCGGCAACTTGGTCCGCTGGACCATCTTGTTGGTGGCTTTCCTGGCCGCCTCCGACATTCTGGGTCTATCCAAGGTGACTGATTTCTTGAATCAGATCTTGGTCTACATCCCGAATGTGTTCGTGGCCATCGCCATCTTGCTTATCGGTGTGTTGGCGGCCCACTTCTTTGCCGGAGTGGTGCGTGGCACTGTCGGTGCCGCCCGGGTCAAGGCCGCCCATTTCTTGGGCGCTATGACCAAGTGGGTGATCTACATCTTCACCATCTTGGTCGCCTTGAATCAGCTCGGTATCGCCGCTTCCATCATCGATCGGCTAATCACCGCTGTCTTCTTTATGGTCGCTCTGGCTGGGGGCTTGGCCTTCGGTCTGGGCGGGCAGAAGACCGCGGCTGACACGCTGGACGACCTGCGCAAAGAGGTCGGCCACAGGCGGTAATCAGTTTCTGTTTATTACTAAAACCCCGGACTTGACAGCCCGGGGTTTTAGATTTAATAATTTACGATAAACTCCCCAATCTCACCGTCACCGTCTTAATCTGCCCCTGCCGGATGAACTTCACGCTCACTGCGTCCCCCGGTCTGTATTTCTGGATGACCGTGCCCAAGTCATTGGCTGGAGTGACCTTTTCGCCGTTAACCGACACGATAATATCTCCCTCCTTCAGGCCAGCCAAATCAGCCGGCCCGCCCGGGCTAACAGCCGCGTCATTAGCACCAGCACCCGGCGTGATATACGCTCCCTCGCTGACGCTTAAGTCGTTGGCGGAAGCTAGCGCCGCGTCTAATAAAATATACCGCACGCCCAACTGCGGCCGCGAGATAGTCCCGCCGGCCGAGACCGTCTGGATCTGCGGCTTAACATCATTGATGGGGATAGCGAAGCCGACTGACTGACCTTGCAAGTCGATCGCCGTATTGATACCGACTACTTCACCGTTGAGGTTAATCAACGGACCACCCGAATTGCCCGGGTTGATAGCCGCGTCGGTCTGAATGACGTCCGTCAATTTTTCACTGCTACCTAGTCCGTCACTGGCGGTGATGCTCCGGTTCAGCCCGCTGATGACTCCCGTCGTGACCGTATTCTGATACTCGCCCAAAGCGTTGCCGATAGCGATCACCCGCTGACCCAACTTCAGTTTATTGGAATCGCCTAAAGTCGCCGCGGTTAAACCACTGGCGTTGATCTTGACCAGTGCTAGATCAACCACCGGATCGCGTGCTACTACCTGCGCTGAATATTTTTTGCCGCTGGCCATCTCCACCGTGTAGGTAGCAGTTTGACTCGCCACCACATGTTTGTTGGTGACTATCAGCCCGTCGCTTCTGACGATAAAGCCCGAACCGCCGCCGGTCTGGGTGTATAGCCGGCCAAAGATGTTCCGGACTTGGGCCTCGCTCACGATCGCCACCACTGCCGGCAGGATCTTCTGCACCGCCGTTTCCACGCTGGCCCCGCCGTCAGTGACGGCGTCGTTGTTGGGCTGGTCAGTTGTCCCCTCTGGCGCCATGTTCACATCCGGCGGCGCGGCGTCCGGCGCCAACCATAACCACCCCGACAGGGTCAACGCCCCACCCACCGCACCAGCTATCACCAGCATCCCTAACTGTTTCCAGTCAAAACCCCGTTTGGGTCTTGGTGCAACTCGATCCAACCCTAGCTCGTTCAAGTCCATCAACCTGACCTCGATATTAGGTATATATAGTTGATCCGCCAACCACCCCCAATGATTACTGCAAGATCAACAACCAGTCAAAGACAAAGATGGCCACCAGCAGAAAGGCCACCAGCGTGGCGTACTCCACCACCACCTTCACCGTTAGCGTTCCCCGGCTGTAGTGGAGAATAAAGTCCATGAACACATAGAATATCATCACCACCAAAAAGGCCTTCAGGTACACCCCCCGATGCCAAGAAGATAGTACCCACACCGCCTCCTCCACGATCAGCGCCGTCACTAAAGCATAGAACCATCGCCGGACGCTCATCACCCCCTCGCGCCAGAATCGTAAATGAATAGCCAAAAAGACCTGCAGCAGATAACCGAGCATCAGCCAGCCGGTGTCCAGATTGTAGAACTCGACCGCCAGCCACCAAGCGGCGCCGGCCGCGAAGAATGCGACTAGGTTCAGAAAACTTAACAGTGAGAACGATCGCACCGGCCAGGTCTCGCCCACAAAATACTGGTCATAAAATCGCAACACGCCCCACAAGACCACCAACAGACCCATCAGCACGAACTGGAACTGCCACAGATTCAACAGATTGAAAACCACTAGTCCCACCCCTCCGGCGGCTACCCAGATGGCTTCCAGCCACAACCAGCCCCACCGCCGGATGTCTTTGGTCAGACCTGCCAGCCACCAGACCCCCACCGTCAGTGCCACCGCCAAGCCCGTCAGCCACCAGACCAAATAGACCGGGAACAGGAACAATAACTCCAGTAGCGCCCCGAAGAGCGCCGTGGAGATTAAACTTTTACGATTGTGCCAGAGCCAGGTTCTGACTGCGAGCATGGGCCTTATTGATTGGCGGATTCACCCAACACCAGACGCACCTCCGCCCCCGTCCCCGGAGTTACCGCTTCCGTGCTCACGGTTGCGCCGGTGAGTTCGGCCAGCTGTCTGATGGCGTTGGGCCGCTTGCCCCCCGTGCCGTCATAGATAGTTGATGTAGTAAAACCCTTGGTGGCATTGTTGCCGGTGCGCACCACCTCAAACCCGGCGGTCTTAACCTTTGCGGCCACCTTGGCGGCCAGACCGGTAATGTTGGTGCCGTTTAAGACCTCTACCTTCAGTGGCGTAGTCACTTCATCCTCGGCCGCCGCGGAGGTGTCCGGTGTAGTTTGGGCCAAAGCCGCGGTCACCGTCGTCTTGATAGCCGCATAGTCGTCGTTGACCGGTTTCAGCACGAACAGACCGTCCACCTTGGTCCCGTACAGACCCCCGGTCGGACTATCGTCAAACACCTTGTTGGTGATCTGGGTGCTGTCAAAGTCGGACAGCAGCTGCAGCAACCGACCCATCTCCGCATTGGTCAGATTAGTGGCAAAGTGATCCTGAACAATGCCGGCGATATCCAAGAGTTTACCCGGCGCGGTCAGCAGATCTAAATCTTTGGCCTTATCCCGCATCGACACCAACACCTGCTGTTGCCGGCGGGCGC
>CAYOXG010000022.1:6485-7414 GCA_964407885.1 uncultured Candidatus Saccharibacteria bacterium
GAACGAACGTACTTTAAGGCCATCTCGCCGTCCATCGTATAGGTGCCGGCCTTAATGTCCACCGTCACGTAACCCTTGTTGCCGTCCGGATACTGGGTGTCCAGCAGATCACGCTTCACCTCCACCGTCACCCCGCCCAGTTCGTCCACCACCTGTTTGAACCCTTCAAAGTCGATCTTGACGTAGTAAGGAATGGTCACCCCCAGCAGATCGCCGAAGGTGGTCATGGCGGTCGCCGGACCATCGGAAAACTTGGAGTCGCCCAACTCATACACCGCGTTGGCCTTGGTCATGCCGTAACCGGTTAGATCAACATAGAAGTCGCGCGGCACGGAGAAGAGATGCAGATATTGATCGGTAACATTGTAGCTGGCCAGCATAATGGTGTCGGTCAGGTAGGGTCCGTCGTTATCCCCCCCGCCGGGATTGCCCAATAACAGGAAATTAACTCGGCCATCTGTCTCGCCCACCAATTTGGTGGTTTTAATATTGAACAATGTCGCCAGCCATCCGCTACCGGTATCGATCTTCAGGCCGACGATAGCGGCCCGGGCCGTGAACCAGCCCACCGCTAGCAACAATACTATCAATACGGATGCGAACACGACTCGCCGCGCTGTCCGACCAGCCTTAGATCGCCGCAACCGGCTGATGCCGGCTGGCATCTCCGACTCCATCGCTTCCCGCCGGGCGGGCTCACGCTTGGTCACCTTGACCGGGCGACCCGATGATTCCTCTTTGATCCTGACCATACGAAAAATTTAATTGCCTGTTATATGCATTCATAATATAGCACAAATAAAACCTAACCCATATAATTGCCCGAACTGTCCACAACCCGATACAATGTGAGAGGACTATGACTAAACCGCCTCGTCCTCAACCCAAAATCTTGTTGTACTCGGCCGTCGGACTGGCGGGGCTGGTCG
>CAYOXG010000023.1:0-6853 GCA_964407885.1 uncultured Candidatus Saccharibacteria bacterium
CTGCGGTCCGACGGTTGAATTTCATGTGGATGGGGTGGAGGTCTGGAATCTGGTCTTCAATGAATACTACTGTCAGCCGGATGGGACGCTGGCTCCCCTGCCCGCCAAAGGCGTCGATACCGGCATGGGGTTGGAACGGTTGCTGGTGGCGGTTGATCAACTCGACAATATTTTTTCTGCCGATGTGTTTGCGCCTTTAATGACGCAACTGTCCCATCTGCCCGAGCGGGTCCAGCGGATCGTGGCCGACCATATTCGCGGGGTGGTGTTTCTGCTCTCGGATCATATTCGTCTCTCCAATAAGGAACAGGGCTATATTCTGCGGCGGATCCTCCGGCGAGTGTTACTGCACATCCACAGCTCCGGTGTACGATTGGATGACTTACTGGATGGCGTGATCGAACCGTTCGGCGCAATTTATCCCGAACTGCCAGCCCGTCGGGACGAGATCCTGAAGTTTGCCCGTGAAGAAGCCGACAAATTTGCTCGGACCATTGATGCCGGCCAAAAGGAACTGGCCAAACTCCTGCGCGATCAACCCAAGCAATTATCCGGCGAGCAGGTCTTCCAGTTGTTCGCCACCTACGGACTACCCATCGATTTTATTAAGGAACAAGTCAAGGTGGATGAGGCCGGGTTTGATGCGGCGTTTACCCGACATCAGGCGGTGTCGCGAGCCGGGGTGGAGGCCAAGTTCGGCGGCCACGGCTTGGCCGCCGGTGCGGCGATAGCTGTGGCCGACCAAGATAAGATCACTAGGTTGCATACCGCCACGCATCTACTACACGCGGCTCTGCGGGAACTCTTAGGCGCGGAGGTGCATCAGGCCGGTTCCGACATTACGCCGGAACGCGCGCGCTTTGATTTTGCTTTCCCCCGTCGGTTGGAGCCGGACGAGCTGAAACGCATTGAGGACTGGGTCAACACCAGAATTAGTGCTGGTTTTGTGGTGAAAAAAGACACCCTGCCCTATGACCAAGCTATTCGCGAGGGGGCGGTGGCTTTCTTCAAGGAAAAGTACCCGGCCGAGGCAGATGTCTACACCATATATAATGAAGACACCGCCGAAGTTATCAGTCAAGAGCTGTGCGGCGGGCCGCACGTAGCCGACAGTCGAGCCCTAGGCAGATTCCGGATCATCAAAGAGCAAAGTAGTAGCGCCGGCGTCAGGCGGGTCAAAGCGATTTTAGAATAAGTTATGATTTTCTGGGGGCGCAAACAATCTATACCAGACCATCTCTTGGTGCTGGACATCGGCACCGCGTATGTGAAAGCGGTGATCTTCTGCGTAGCGGACGATCACGTGCAGGTGGTCGCGCGCGGGGTGGCCAAGCAGGTCAACGGCAGCATGCGTGGTGGGATGATAGTCGATCTGCCGGCCGTTGCTACCGCCTGCAATCGCGCCATCGACGACGCGCTGGGTGAAAGCGACTGGTCGTTAGCCAATGTGATCCTAGGGGTTAACGGTCAACTGATCGAGGGGGTGACTACCACCGTGCACTCCGACCGGGCCCACCCCGAACAACCCATCGAGCCGGTGGAACTAAAAAATATCATCTATAAGATCCAACAGCGGTCCAGCGATAAACTGCGGGCGACCCTGACTGCTAAGTTCGCGGATGATCATCCCGATATCGAGCTGATCCACGCCGGGGTGGTCGATGTCCAGCTGGATGGCTACGCGGTGGAGAACCCGATCGGATTTCAGGGCAAACGATTGAGTTTAACCATCTTCAACGCTTATATCCCGTTGGTCTACGCCAGCATTCTGCAGAACCTCGCCCGCGAACTGCAACTGACCATCACTAGCATCGCCGCTCAACCCTACGGTCTGTCCAAGATTTTTGCCTCCTCCGACGCCACCGCCAGCGCTCGGAGCGGCATCTTTATCGACATCGGCGGCGGAACGACCGATATCGTCATCGTCAAGAATGGCACGGTCGAAGGGATGCAGAGTTTCGCCTGCGGCGGTGACGGATTCACCCGCGGATTGAAACGCGGACTGGGTATCTCCTCCGAGCGGGCAGAGAAGATGAAGCTGGAGTACGCCGCCGGCCGGTTAGACAAACGGGTCGCTAAAAAAGTCAGCGAGGCGTTGGCGCCCGATGCTCTCGCTTGGCTGGCGGGAGTGGAGCTGGCGTTGAAAGAGTTCCCCGAACTTAAACTCCTGCCGGCCCGCATCTATCTGACGGGCGGTTCCGCCCCATTGCCTGAGCTCAAGCGAGTTTTGTTGACTAAGGGTTGGATCGAAGGCCTGCCGTTTTCCAAGAAACCGTTTCCAGTGTTAGTCAGGCCGGAGGATCTGCTCGGCGTAGTCGACGACACCGGCCGGGCGGGTACCGCGCAGGATGTTCCGCCGACGGCGCTGACCAAACTAACTCTTAACCTGACCGACCAGGACGATTTAGTGACAAATACTCTGCAGAGTATCGTGCGGTCAATGAAGCGATAAAGCGAAAGGGTTGCGACGTGGCTGAACAATTAATTTATCTGGAAGCAGCTGACGACATCACCGAGGCCACTCGTCGCTTGCGGCGGGCCAGTCAATCAGCCGTCACGATGGTTATCCCCCGCCGGGCGCTACTCCTTCAGAGTGTGGTCAATCTCAAGATCCTCGCTCGGCAAGCCGAGATGCTCGGGAAAGAGATCAGCATTGTCACCCAAGACGAGATCGGCCGCGCCTTTGCCGCGCAAGCCGGCTTGAAAGTGATGGACCAATTAAGTAGCGGCCAGCCGTCTAAAGCATCGCAGGCTGTGACCCTAGTTGAAACCGCTCCGGCGATTGATGAGGAGATCTCGGCTGAACCGGCTGATACCCAGCCACGAGCAATGCTATCCCGCTCACGGCGTCCGATGTCCCATCGCTCGCGCCGGGTCGCAACTCTACGCTGGCCGCGGCTGACCCTGCGACAACTAAAGTGGGAACGCCACCATCGCATTACTCTGGGATTCGTGGCAATCGGGCTGATCGTCTTGGGCAGCGTAGCGGTGTTCGTAGCGCCCAAGGCCTATGTCGCGCTGGAAGTCCAGTCGGAGCCCTTCCAAAAACAATTTACTCTGGTGCTGGCCGATGTCCGCGATCGCCAGGCGGTCGGATCGAACGTTCTGACCGGCCGATTTATTGAAGTGTCCCGCGAAAGCGTCAGCGAATTCGAGGCCACGGGCGAGGAGAATAGCGGGCAAAAAGCCAGCGGGAAGATCACCGTTTTAAACTACACCACTAGCATCCAGGGACTTTTAACCAATACCCGGTTTCAAACTGTCAGTGGGTTGGTCTTCCGCATCAATACCGAGGTCTTAGTCCCGCCCGTCAGAAGCGGCACGCCGGGACGGGCCGCCGTGGAGGCGACCGCCGATACCGGTGGCACTAAGTACAACATCGCATCCGGTGCCCGGCTGACCGTTCCCGGTCTGGGCGAGGCTGGCGCCTCGGCAGTGGTCGGTGAAGCGGCGGCGTTCACCGGCGGCACTGACGAGATCACCAAAGTGGTCTCGGAAGAGGATATTCAGCAAGGCAAAGAGGCCTCGGCCAAAGACGTCTTTACCGCCGCCGCCACCGAACTGCGAGCCAAGCTCAAGGTGAACGAAGAGTTGGTAGACGATCTCATCCAGAACGATATCATTGATGCCACGCCCAGCGCCGTCGCCGGAGCCAAGCGGGATAAGTTCGAGATCCGGGTTCGGTCGCGCAGTTGGGCAATTGCTATTCGTCAAGGCGAACTGCGCACAGCGATCGCTGCGGCGGCTGCCTTCGAAGTGCCGGAAGGCAAGCAGGCCACCGCTCGGACGGTTGACCAAGCCGGGGTGGCGGTGGTGGAGAGTAACTTTCTTAACCATCGGGTTGATCTGCTGGTGAAGTTGGGTGGTCGGATCGGGCCGCGATTGGATACGACCGAGCTCGCGCTCCGGCTAGCCAATCAGCCCCTGATCGCTGCCGAGAAGGCACTGCAGGGTATGACCGAGATCACCTCCGGCTCGATCGAACTGTGGCCGACCTTCTTGACGCGGACACCGGTTTTGGCCAACAATATTCGCGTGCAGATCATTTACTTGGGCGAATGACAGTTCTGGGACTGGACATCGGCGACCGCCGGGTGGGGGTAGCTATTACTGACCGGCAGACCGGTCTGGTGCGAGTGCTGCCGACCTTGCCGAACAATCGGGGGCTAGTGGGCGCGCTGGCCCGTCTGCGGGACGAGCGCCAGATCACTACTATCGTGGTCGGCTGGCCGGTACATTTGAATGGCCAGCCATCGGCTCAAGCCCGGTCGGTCCAGACGGTGGTGGATAAGCTTGAACGGCGGTTGCCGGGGATTAGGATAGAGTTCGAGGATGAGCGGCTGACCTCACGGCTGGCGGAGGAGCGACTGAAGGGTGTCTCCCACACCAAGGCCGACATTGACGCGACCGCCGCTCTGGTCATCCTCGAGAGCTGGCTGGCCCGGCACAAATCCTAAAAACTCATTGCCATAAAGACAAATCTTGACTAGCCCTCGGGGGGTCTGGTACTATGCGGGTAGGACAATATAGCTTAGTTCTAGGGAGGTGAGATGAACAAATCGGAACTTATCGAGATGATCGCCCAAAAAGCGAATCTCTCCAAAAAGTCGGCGACTCGGGCGATTGATCTGTTTGTTGATGCGGTCAAGAGGAATCTGTCCGACAACAAGAAGGTCACCATTACTGGCTTTGGGACGTTCTCGGTTAGTTCTCGCGCCGCTCGCAATGGAGTGAACCCGCAGACCGGTCAGCCGATCCGCATCCCCGCTACTCGCGTACCTCACTTCAAAGCCGGCAAAGAACTCCGAGTGTTAATCAAATAGGCGTTTTCCTGTAAACTAAACTCCCCTCTCCGGGTTTCCCTGGACGGGGGTTTTGTTTTTATTGAACCGACATATATATTGCGGTATGATACTCGTATGTATCAAGCGCTCAAAGCAAAATCCATCGTTCTACGCAAAGCCGGCTGGTCATACAATATCATTTCAGGCAGATTAGGGGTATCGAAAAGCACCTTGTCTTACTGGCTGAGAGAAGTTCCCTACGCACCGAATCCAGCCGTGATTAAACGTATGCACGGCGGCCTAATCAGATCTTCTGCCACAAAACATCAACAGAAAATGGACTCGATTGCCCATATACGGGCCTCGGCGATGGCCGAACTAGGACGCTTAAGTAAGCGGGATCTATGGCTTCTTGGGTTGGGACTTTATATTGGGGAAGGGAGCAAGCTGTACGAGAGTGTCCGTATAATCAATTCCGACCCCCATGTCATCAGAATGGCGATTAAATGGTTCCGTGATATTTGTGAACTGAACCAGGACAACATTACCATTGCAATCCACACGTACCCCGATCTATCCGAAGATGCCGTAATCAGATTTTGGCAGAAGGCTACTGGTTTACCCCGGAGTAATTTTATGAAAACGCAGGTCGATACACGGCGGGACAAATCAAGGAAGAAGCACCGAAAATTGCCTTATGGTACAGCCCATCTTACCATTAGAGCGGGTGGTCGGCCGGAGTTTGGTGTTAGTTTGCACCGTAGGATTATGGGCTGGATCGAGGCTGCCAACCAACAAATGCGGGTATAATTTAATGGTAAAATACCTCTCTTCCAAAGAGGATACACGGGTCCGATTCCCGTTACCCGCTCCAGTGTCCAAACAGTTTAATTTTATACTGTTCCGTCTTCTCGGCGGGAGGATTTTACAGCTCAACTGTTTTTCCCTACCTGCCGGCAGGCTTTTAAAATCATGGGTAGCGGCTTAGCTCGTGATTTTGGTGGGAAAGGGGTTTTCCTGTCTGGGAGCCACTCCTTGATTCTTGACAGAGAGCAGTTTTTGTGATATAATTAGCAGAAGTGCTATAAAAGGCGACGGGGTGTAGCTTGCCAAACTAGTGACCAAAATCAACACCAAAAATCTGTTCCGCAAATTAAAAACTACCCTCCTCTATTCCGGTTACGAGGTGATTTTGACTAGTGTCCCTCAGGCGAGAGCTACCAAACCGGGGATTCGCCGCAGAGCCGCCAAGGGGTACATCGTGCCGGATGAGTTAAAGATCTTTATCAATCGGCAGATCGGGGTCAATGATCGGGTCATTACGTTGATCCACGAGCTGATGCACGAACTGTTCCCCAACTGGCAAGAACCGCGCGTGGAGCGCGAGTCGAAACTGGTCTTTCGCCATCTGACCGTCCCCCAACTGGGCTTCTTCCAATTCTTCGTTATGACGCCTCGGGAACTGCACACTGCCCTCAAGGGCCAGCCAGCCCACTTCCCGCTCTGCTAATTCCCTTTAGACGCCGATTGGTTTCGTCCCCTCCGCGCTTACCGGCGGAGCTTTTTATTATTGCTTATGCTAGATTTATGATGTACCGTGCTGGTTGGTTGACAAACTGTTCCCGGGGGTCCCGTAGCTCAACGGATAGAGCAGGACGGTTCTAACGTCAAGGTTGGGGGTTCGAATCCTCCCGGGACCGCCATTCGACTCGGCCAGACCTCGCTCATGGTCTGCGACCAGTCGAATGACAGAATAATGTGAATGGCTGGATAAAATAAATTATTACCGAGGCGAATGGCCTCGAGCAGGGTCGAGAGGCCAGAGAAATATTTCGGATTACCTTGATAAGCTGGACAGTTGTCTGCAGCGTGGTGGGCGTAGCTTAGTGGTAAAGCTCTCGGTTGTGGTCCGAGCGACCGCCGGTTCGAATCCGGTCGCCCACCCCAGTACAGACAAGTTTCTCTGATACAATTTGCGCCCGTAGCTCTCCGCCAGCAACGCTGAAGCGTAGCTCTGCGGGCTGGCAGTGGATACCCGCCCGAACGACTGATATCGTTCAGTCGGGCGG
>CAYOXG010000024.1:0-6785 GCA_964407885.1 uncultured Candidatus Saccharibacteria bacterium
GGTCGTCATCGAGGTTTAAGCGTAAGAGAAAAGCCGACGCGGAAGCGTCGGCTTTTTCAAAGTACAGGTTATTGCAGGGTCCAGATCCACTCTCCCTCCCGGTGGGAGAGCAGAGCGGAGTATGGTCGGCGGCTGTTGCTGTTGACCGTGACATTGATGCGCGGCCAATATCCGGCTTGGATCTGGGCGACCCCCTTCTCGAGAAAGCCCAGGGTTACCTCTCCGGCCGGGGGGAGGCGAAGTCGTTTGAGGTCAGCCCCCAAGCTGACCGCTGCCCCGGCTGGGGCAGTATTGAGCGGCACTGATGACTGGTCAGTGCCGGTAGTCAACCCGGGGGTTCTTTCAGTTCCCCAGAGCTCCCACTGATAAAATATCAGTGAGAACTCGATCGCTGGGGTTTTTGCCTTTTCCCAGACGACTGAATACCGAGGGTCCACTGAGGGGACCCCCTCAGTGGTCATTCCCCCCCGCCACCTAAGGATGAGATAATCCCCATCCTCGATTTCGGGTGGGAGTAAGCTAGGCGGGCTCCCCGTCTCGGGGGGCAGTTCCGGCAACGGTTCTGGCCACTCCCATTCTGGGCACGTAAACTCGGACTCGGGCATGGCCGGCAGAAAGAAAATTATCTTTCCGCCCTTTCGGTGGGCCTCGAACTCTCGGCTTGTTCGCGCTTCCGACCCGCCGAAAGCGTTGTGCGCTTTCGGCTTAATATAGTACGTCGCATGGACCGTTTCCGAAAAGACCATGTCGACGGCTTCAGGATCTGATACCACCGTTGCATAAAACGATGGGAGCCCGTTCGAGGTAAACCCAGCGCTGATCCCCTCTAGGATCCTCGCGGTCAGCGTAATGTCTGTCCCCGGAATGGGGACAGATATCCATTCCGCCGAGTCGCCTTTGGCGGCGTAAGCCACCTCGAGACGAACCGGCTCGGGCTCCGCGCCATACGACGCATACCCCGTAAACAGAACGAATGCGACCAGGGCCAGGCCCCAGCCGAAAAGAGTGTGACGCATCGAATTCTCCTTTTGGCTAGAGCCCGTTGGCCCCGGATTTTTGACCTTCCCCCGAGCGCGTCACTGCCCGGGTTGAAGTCCAGAATAAGACAGGAGGTTCTTGTTTTCAAGGCCCCCCAAGTCCCTTTTAACCTATCACTGGCCGGATGAAAAGTCAAGTACTTTATGGCTCCCAGAGCTTATTTTATCCCACCCAACAGGTGTAAATCACCTATGGTATAATTAACTGCGTACACCTATGGCACGGCGCAGACGCAGGAAAACCAGCAATGGCCGGCGGTATCGCTACCGCTCTTACCAAACCTCCAAGTGGGCCGAGGGGCTGAATCTTGACCTAGAACTTGATCCGGCCGTGGTCCGGGAGATCGTAGCCATTCTGCTGGTCGGATTGGGGCTATTCACCTTACTAGCCATCGCCGGCGGAGCCGGCGATATGGGCCGTATCTTCTACTCCGGCCTGCGCTTGACCTTTGGCTGGGTCAGTTTTGTTATTCCCCTACTTTTGGCCGGCGCCGGAGTAGCGATGTTCTTCCCGGTGCGCTACAAATTTAAGTTAGCCAACGCTATCGGGCTGGCCCTGTTCGTGGTCTCACTCTCCGGCCTCGCGCACGTCTTTTTCGGTCCCGAGGTGGGCACCGAGTTAGCGGCTACCGGCGATGGCGGCGGGTATCTGGGGTATGTGGTCAGCCGCTTTCTGATCAATATCGTCGACTTCTGGGCGGCCTTCCTGATCCTGTCTGTCAGCTTCGCCGTGTCGTTGCTGTTCGCCTTCGGTCAGCCACTTCGCGAACTGTATCTTCGCACCAAACTCTCATTGCCCACCCTCCCATCCTTGCCGGATATTCGCATCAATAATGACTTTGCCAACGGTCGGGAAGTGACGGAGGAGGTTGGGGAAGAGGGCGAGGACGGAGCTAGACCGCGGGGGCCGTTAGTCCGCAGAGCCCCGGCCAGAAAGGACACTGACTTTGTCCCGCAGTTTAAACCGACCGGCGACTGGACCCCGCCCTCGCTCGAACTTTTGAGCGATGTGGTGACCAAAGTCGACAGCGGCAACATCTCCGGTAATGTCGGCATCATCCAAGAGACCCTCGATGATTTTGGTATCGCCGTCGAGATGAACGAGGTCAATGTTGGCCCGACCGTCACCCAGTACACCCTGAAGCCAGCCGCCGGGGTGAAGTTATCTCGCATTTCGGCCTTGAGCAACGATCTAGCGCTGGCTCTGGCCGCTCATCCGATCCGGATCGAGGCGCCGATCCCGGGCCGCTCGCTGGTGGGGATTGAGGTCCCCAATAAAAAGACCGCGCTGGTTCGACTACGGGAGGTAATAGCATCGGAAGAGTTCCACGTGGTCAGGTCCCCTCTTCGGATCCCGCTGGGACGCGATGTGGCCGGTGTGCCGGTGGCGACCGACCTTCTGCGAATGCCGCACCTGCTGATCGCCGGGGCGACGGGCTCGGGGAAGAGCGTTTTCTTGAACGATCTCCTCATCTCATTTCTCTACCAAAACTCACCAGCCGATCTGCGCTTGATCTTGGTTGATCCTAAACGGGTGGAGTTCACGGCCTACAATGATGTTCCGCACCTCTTGTCCCCCGTCATTGTTGACCCACACAAAACCATCAATGCGCTAAAATGGCTGGTGATGGAGATGGAGCGTCGGTACCGGGTGATGGCCGAGGCCAAGGTTAAGGAGATCGCTCAATATAATCGCCAAGAAAAAGATCAAGCTCTCCCCTACGTTGTGCTGGTCATTGATGAGTTGGCCGACTTGATGGCGGTCTCCGCCCGCGAAGTGGAGGCCTACATCTGCCGGCTGGCGCAGATGTCGCGGGCGGTGGGCATCCATTTGGTGTTGGCCACCCAAAGGCCTAGCGTGGATGTTATTACCGGTCTGATCAAGGCCAACTTTCCCTCTCGCATCGCGTTCGCGGTGACCTCCGGCACTGACTCGCGAACGATCCTGGACACGATCGGCGCTGATAAACTTTTGGGCAACGGAGATATGTTATTTATGCCCTCTGATGCCGCCCGCCCCAAACGGGTTCAGGCCTCCTTTGTCAGTGACAGGGAGGTTAAGTCGGTCACCAATGCCTTAAAAGAGATCGACGCGCCCCAATATGTCGAGGAGGTCGTGAAGGATGCCAAAAGGGGCGGGGGGATGTTCGGTGGCGAGGAGGGCGGCGACGATGACCTAGCCGAAGAGGCGATGGAGTTAGTGGTCAAGACCGGCAAGGCCTCGGCCTCCTATCTGCAACGGAGGTTTCGCATCGGCTACGCCCGCGCGGCGCGGTTGTTGGATATCTTAGAAGAGCGCGGGGTGATCGGGCCGGGCGAGGGGGCCAAACCCCGCGATGTGCTGATGAAGAAAGAGGACTTGGTCGGCGCCATCGCCGGTGGCGGCGTGGATGTCGATGTCGATGAAGATACCAAAGAGGAATTCAAAGAAGGGGAAGATTATTAAACAGCAGTACCTATATTACTGATCGGGAGGAAGGGAGAGCAGCGAACTTGTTTCGCCTCCGGCGAAATGGGCTCTGCCCATGAGCGTCGAGAGGGAAACCTCTGGTTGCCCTCTCGAGACACTTATGGCGGATGAACATTCGTTCGATCTGGTGTCCAAGATCGATATGCAGGAGTTGAGCAACGCCCTTGATCAGACCCGCAAGGAGGTGGCGGTGCGTTATGATTTTCGCGGAGTGCCGACCGAGATCAAACAGGAGGATAACCAGTTGGTCATCACCACGGCGGACGATTATAAATTGAAGGCAGTGCGCGATATGTTGGAGACCAAACTCCTCCGACGCGGGTTGGATTTGAAAATTTTGGGCGAGGTCAAAACCGAGCCAGCTAGCGGTGGGCAAATTCGGGCGTTTATTCCGTTGGTGTCTGGCATCTCGGCTGACAAGGCCAAGATAGTTACTAAACTGATTCGAGACGCGTTCTCCAAGGCCAAGACCCAAATTCAAGGCGAGACGGTTCGGGTGGTGAGCAGGAGCATCGACGAACTGCAGGCCGTAATGCGGCTAGTCCAATCCTCCCCGGCCGTCGACTTCCCCGTCCAGTTCGAGAACTATCGCTAGTCCCTCTTCCCCGTCATTGCGAGCGTAGCGAAGCAATCTATGCCCGGTACCTACTACATTTATATTATGACCAACGCTCACAATACGGTGCTGTATACTGGTGCCACGAACAATTTAGTACGCCGAGCATACGAACATCGTGAACATTTGAGCGGCGGGTTCACTGGCAAGTATCAAGTTACCAAACTGGTGTATTACGAGCAGTGTGATAGTCCGGAGACCGCAATTAATCGCGAGAAACAATTGAAGGCGGGGTCTCGACAAAAGAAGCTAGATCTAATTATGATAAGCAACCCGGAATTCAGGGACTTATACCCAGAAATCGTATAGTAGATTGCCACGCTCCCCTTGGTCGCTCGCAATGACGAAGGAATATTGGTCAGGTCGCTCGCAATGACAGAATTAAGGATACCTGTTAAATTATGAGTGTGATGTCGAAAGTTGACGCCCCAACTAGCCAGCTAGACGCCGCCCTCTCCGCCATCCAAAAGGACTACGGCGAGGGGGCGATCATGCGATTGGGCGATACCAAACAGTTGGACGTGGAAACGGTCCCGACCGGTTCGCTGACTTTGGATATCGCGCTGGGGGTGGGCGGGGTGCCCAAAGGCAGAGTGATCGAGATCTTTGGTCCGGAGTCGTCCGGCAAAACCACTCTGGCTCTGCATATGGTAGCCCAAGCCCAGAAGCAGGGCGAACAGGCCGCTTTCATTGACGCCGAGCACGCCCTCGACCCGGAGTACGCCAAACGCATCGGCGTCAACACGAAAGATCTACTGATCTCCCAGCCCGACACCGGCGAGCAGGCGTTGGACATTGTTGAAGCGCTGATTCGTTCCAACGCGGTGGGGATTATCGCCATTGATTCCGTAGCGGCCTTAACTCCCAAAGCCGAGATCGAGGGCGATATGGGCGATTCACATATGGGGTTGCAGGCCCGGCTGATGAGCCAAGCCCTGCGCAAGATCACCGCGGCGGTGTCGCGGTCCAAGACCACCGTCATCTTCATTAACCAGATTAGAATGAAGATCGGGGTAATGTTTGGTAACCCTGAGACCACCACTGGCGGCAACGCTTTAAAGTTCTATTCATCGGTGCGTCTGGACATTCGCCGGATCGAGACCCTGAAAGAGGGGGACAACTCCGTTGGCAATCGGGTTCGGGTCAAGGTGGTCAAAAACAAAGTCGCTCCCCCGTTCCGCCAGGCCGAGTTCGATATTATGTTCAACCGGGGTATCGCCCGCACGGGCGAGATCATTGATCTGGCGGTGCAGGCCGGCCTCGTCAATAAGTCCGGCGCGTGGTACGAATATAGCGGCGAGAAGATCGCCCAAGGCCGAGACGCGGCCAAACAGTATCTGACGGATAACTCCAAAGTAGCGGCCGAGCTGGAGCGGAAGATCCGCCAACTCCACGGGGTTAAATAATCCCCTTTACAGGATAGCGAGGTAGGGGTATATAATGCTGATACCCTGACTTTGACTGTTCTTTAAAAAAGTGGGATTTAACGTCTGATCAAAAGGAGGTGAAGACAAATGACCCCCGTTGAAGTGGCGGAGGTACTGCGATTGGTACTCCCTTCTCAGAATGGTTGCGGCGAGCGCGAGATCATTACCGCCTTCATTGGGCGAGACGGTCGGATCTATGCCCATGTCGAAACTGTCCCGCAGGGATCGATCATCAACTCATCACCGGCAGTCCTTCGGTACATTGAGAATACGAATTCTCATTACCTGGACTATCGGGCTGGGCTGATCACACCTGGCGAGCTGGTTAGAGCTATTCTCAACTCTTAATCCTCCGGGGAGGCACCGGTATGTACCACGCAGTATCCCACTTGATGTAAAAGGGCGTCGCCGTTCGGCTCGCCCTTTTTCTTATCCCAACCAAATGCTGATTAGATAATAGCCACTGGCGTGCCGTTGTCGGCCCAAGCGGACAGAGCGGCGGACTCGCTCACTCCAAATCGGATGCAGCCGTGTGACACAGGATGACCCAAATGCGAGGACCCCTCGTATAGTCGGCCGTTAGTATACAGCCGCCCGCCGGGGTAGATCTTACCCTCTTCGAACTTGGTCGGTTTTACCCTCCAGTACGGCAGGCCGTGGAGACCGTACCCCTGAAATCCGTACTTGACGCTGGCGAGTCCCATCCAGTTTGGCATCCATAGTTCGTACTCGCTGGAATAGGCGTTGGCAATGTGGTTCATAATCTTATACTGTCCGGCTGGCGTGGTGTACCCCGCCCGCCCGGTCGAGACCAGCAGAGTGGCGACGATATATCCGTTCTCGATCATCTCTCCGGTCTGGGTTTTGCGGTTGATGATAATGGCTTTGGGCTCGGCGGACTGGATGGTCACCCCCTCGCCCACTTGCAGGGTCAGAGTGATGGGCGCGCCGGTGAGCCAGCGGCTCCCCTCCAGCACGGGTTGGAAGTACTCCTTGTATAAGCCCACCCGGTCAGGTGTTTTAAGAGTGAATCGAAATGTGGTCATCTGGCGGGGACGAACCTGTTTGCCCGTCAGCCCCGCTGGCGCAATGCGGGTCGAGGACAGCCAGCTCTCGGTCGCCCAGATGCTAGGCCGGTCAGGCGCGCCGGTGCTGAAAACCGTCCCCAGCCGCAGATCATCTCCGTTCCACCATAGGCCATCACCGGTATTTTGGATGGTTAAACTGACCTCCCG
>CAYOXG010000025.1:0-6704 GCA_964407885.1 uncultured Candidatus Saccharibacteria bacterium
CGCCAGCACCACTGGCAGCGACACGTACCCGCCTTTGGCGAACACCACGTCCGGCCCAAACCCCCGAATGAGCTGGTTGGCTTGGCGCAAGCCGGTCAGAAACTTAAATCCATCGACAAAGTTCTGCCACGACCAGTAGCGTCGCAATTTACCGGCCGTGATCGGTTGGAACCGCAATCCGGCCGCCTCCACCAACTGCCTGTCAGCGGGCAGACGCGAACCGACATACAGCAGTTCCGCCTCGGGCCAACGCTCAGCCAACGCGGCGGCGACCGCCAGGGTTGGCGTAACGTGCCCACCAGTTCCACCACCAGCTAAGAGGATTTTCATCTTCACTGCTCTTTACCGTCTGCTTGGAGATATTCAGGAGCACCCCCGCAGCCGCCAGCGTGATGACCAGCGACGAGCCACCCAAACTGATGAAGGGCAACGGCACGCCGGTCAAGGGGAAGAGCCCCACGATCCACGAGGTCAGCCCCAGCGCCATCATCCGGCCGAACATATCCGGGGCCTTGCGGGCCACCAGCAGTCCCCGCCAGACGATGATGGCGAACGGCACCACCACCAAGCAGACCGCCCCGATCAGGCCCAGCTCCTCTCCAATGATAGCAAAGATCGAGTCGGAGGAGGGCTCGGGCAGAAAATTGTACTTTTGGCGGCTGTAACCGTACCCGAGGCCGAAGATGCCGCCCGAACCGATAGCCAGTAGCGCCTGATTGATATGATACCCCGCCCCCAGCGGGTCGGCTCCGGGATTTAAGAAAGTCAGCAATCGCCGCAGGCGGTACGGCGCCAGTTTGATGAGGAACAGCACACCCAGCACCCCGGCGGTAAACAGAGTTGCCAGCTGCCCCCAACTCGCCCCGGCCACCAGATACATCGTCCCGGCGATCAGGGCGATGACCGTGGCCGTCCCCAGGTCCGGTTCCTGCATCACCAAGAAAAACACCCCCAGCAGGACCAGCACGAACGGCAGGAATGTCTGATACAGACCAGTGATCGCTCGTCCCTTTCTCTCAAACCAATAGGCCAGATAGACCACGATGGCGAACTTGGCTACCTCACTGGCCTGCAGGGTAAAATCACCGAATCCGATCCATCGCCGAGCTCCCCCCGACTCCACCCCAATACCGGGGATCAAGACCGCGATGAGCAGCACCCCGGCGATGATCATCAGCGTGGTCGCCCAGCGTTTCCAGTAGCGATAGTCCAGTTTTTGCAAAAACCACCACAAAAATATCCCGATCACGGCAAAAATGGACTGGCGAATGAAATAGTAGTTATTTGAGCCGGTAGCCGTGTACGACTCCACCACCGAGGCCGAGGCCACCATAATTAAACCGAACACCACCAATACGAAGGTGGTCACCGCCAAATAATAATCCTGTCTATGATACGGGCGCATCAAAAATAAAATTACAAATTACAAGTTCCAAACTTCAAACAAAACCTCAAGTCCCAAATTTTGTTTTTTGATTATTGTTATTAGTTATGTTGTGCTCAAAGAGAGTTGACTATTTTCCTGAACTGCTCCCCTCTATCATACGCATCTTTGAACATATCGAAACTGGCGCAGGCCGGGGTTAGCATTACCAGCCCGTGAGTCCGCACCGCGGCGGCGGCCCTGACCGCCTGCGGCAAGGTCTTGGCCAGTTTGGTGGGCACCTGGGGCGCGTAGCGCTTGAACGCTGCCTGAAATCTTTTGGCCGAACTCCCGATCAAGACCGCCATCCGCACATTGCCGGTGGCCGCGGTTTTGGCGAGCGCGCTAATGTCGCCGCCTTTGTACACCCCACCGACAATGATGGCTTTAGGCCGATCTGGAAACGCTAAGATGGCCGCCGCGGCCGCCTCCGGCGTGGTCCCCAACGAGTCATTGATAAAACTAACATCGCCGATCCGTCGAACCAGCTCAATCCGATGGTTCAAGGGTTTAAAGCTGCGCAGTTTTTTGGCAATGGTTTTGACCGGCACATTACTGACCAGCGCCGTCGCTACCGCTGGCAGAACGTTCTGCCAGTTATGCTCCCCTATCAACTTCAGACCGGTCATTGACGTTATCACCTGCCGCCGGCCGCTCCGCCAATGTCGATAAATTATTTCGCCCTTCGATAAGTACACGCCCTTACGCAGGATCTGACGAGTTGAAACCGGCAAGACCCTACCACGCGCCCGTTTCAAGGCCGCCTTGGTCGGCGCGAAATCATAACTGGCTATCAGCCAATCGGCCTTGCCCTGATGCGCATAAATATTTTGTTTCGCCGCTAAATATCTATTAAAAGTTTTGTGCCGATCCAGATGCTCCGGCACAACATCCAGCATCACCGCGATGTGCGGACTTTTAGTCAGATCCTCCAGCTGAAAACTGGACAACTCAAGTACCACCGTGTCGCCCGGCTTTAATTTTGATAGCAGCGGCAGAGGCGAGGTCCCGATGTTACCGGCCAACCATACTCGCCGCTTTCCGCTCTTCAGCAGGTGGTGAACCAAACTGGCCGTAGTCGATTTACCCTTAGTTCCGGTAATGCCGACTATCTTGGCCGGACTCAACTCAAAAAACAATTTGGTGGAGCTGGACAGTTCAACCCCCGCCCGCGCCGCCGCTTTCAACGCCGGTGCCTGGAGAGATATACCCGGACTGCGAAAAACGACTTCAAAATCGGCCAAGCCAGCCAAGTGGTTGGCACCCAATCGAAAGTTCGCGCCTAACTTTTTGGCTTCCCGATACTGTGCTCCGAGCTTTCCAGCTGTCGAGCGATCCAACACCGTTATCTCCGCGCCCTGACGACGCAAGAACCGAACCAGCTCGATCCCCTCACGCCCGAGACCGATAACCGCCGTTTTCTTGCCCTGAAACCTAACTTTGGTCATGCCCCAATTATACCCCACTCCGCCCGGTCAAGCGGGGCGTGAGCGCTCGAAGATAAAAATAATGTAAAATGGAACAACTAATATTAGATCTACGGCTCCAGCACCGCCTCGCGCTCGGCGTTATTCACGGTGAAAGTGAACTCGTACTCCGTGGTCTGGTCGAACTGCTGGAAGGTCTTTTTGATCGACTCCGAGATGGCCCGGACCCGAGCCGAACCGCCCATCGGGGTATCGAAGATCTCATTGAAATCAATGGTGACCATACCCGGCTCCGTCACCTTGACGCTGTTCACTTCGGTGCCGTCATTGAATGACGATACCAAGCCCAAACCTCGCTCGGCCTCGGTCGGTCCTTTAACCAACTCCCGCAGAGCTAGCAGGGCGGTTTCCGAGAGGGGCTCGGCCGCCTCCACCTCCCGCTCGACCGCCACAAAGTCCATATCCGTTTCGGTCGGTAAAGCATAATAGACAAATATCTTGCGCGTCTCCGGCACCGGTTCCGGCTTCGGTTGCGCTAAGTCAGCCCAGTAAGCCAGCCCCACCAATATGACCAGTCCGATCAGTCCATAAAAGTATCTCATCGCTTCATCGGTTAAATATTCTGACATCCCATTGTATCATCTCCCTTAAAAAAATCGCCCCGACATATATCGGGGCGATCAAAAGGGCTCACTCTTCACCGCTGTCCTCCTCGAACAGCGCCGCGCATTCAGGGTCGAGCCCAAGTAGCCCACCCGTCATGGTGAACAGCTGGATCGACTCATGATCCCACCCCAAAAACAGAGCGTTCCCGACCTCGTCGCGCAGAACCAATGCGGCCAGATACCGGTCAGGATACCAACTGTCACGCTGCACCAGCGACTCATCATAGTGCGACAGGAGATCGCTGCGCAGAGATGACGCCAGCTGTTTGGCTTTGGTCAGATCGGATTGAACCGGCATCTCGATGATGATTCCAGAGAGCTTGCCGTTATAAAACGACAGACAGAGACCGGCTCGGATATCAATGCTCCCGCTGGTATTGCGCAATCGACCGTTATCAGCAAAATAGTCGACTACCCCGGGGATTCCCTCGCGCGCCGAGCGTTCCATCTGGCCATCCATGATCGGCTGGACCTGCGCCACGCTCATCCCGAACCGATAAGCCAGACACCCTTCGAGCCGCTTATGCGACCCCGCTCGTGCCAATACCAGAGGCAGGATCAGCCACAGCACTACTGCCGCGATCAGACGCACCACCCGCATCGTTCACCACCTCCTAATGAACAAAGATACTCCTGTCATATCAAAAAATCCGCTCCCAGGCAAATAATCTGGAGGGACGCAAAACCAAAAATTAACCGGCGCCAACCAACCCGATCACCAGCCCGACCATAGCGAACACCGCCCCCACCACCCAGAATCGCATCGTCACCTTCGTCTCCGGCCAACCGATGGCCTCAAAGTGATGGTGGATGGGTGCCACCAACAATAGCTTCTTACGATAGAATTGGCGGTAGGTCAACTGCAGGATAACGGACAAGGTCTCAATGAGCGGAACAAACGCGATCAGCGGCAGGATCGCTAATCCCACCCCGCCCTCGATCATCATCGCCACCACCCCCAGCGTTGCTCCGAACGCCAACGAATAAGTGTCTCCGCCGAAAAATCTGGCCGGGTGGATATTGAACCAGAGATAAGCTAACAACACCCCCACCACCGTGGCGCAGAAGATGGCCAAACTGACTTGGTTGTTGCTCATGGCCAAAATCCCGTATGAACCATAGGCGATGACGAACAATCCGCCCGATAGACCGTCCAGCCCGTCGGTGATGTTGAACGCGTTAGCGGTCGCCAAAATGACAAAGATAAAGATTGGCACGTACCACCAGCCGACCATAAAATCGCCCACCCCCGGCAGATGGATCATATTCTGCCCCAGTTTAAAGTAAAACCACCACGCCCCGGCTCCTGCCATCGCCGACAGCCACAGCATTTTGTGCCGCGCCCGGATTCCCTTCGCTCCACCGATCCCACGGATATTAAACCAGTCGTCCACCGCCCCGATGATACCGACTGACGCGAGCGCGAACAGCGGCAGATAGGTCTGTGACCGGGTCAGATTGAACTTCAATGACAGCGCCAGCACGACCACCCAAAATAGCACCCCCGCCATAGTTGGAATGTTACGTTTGTGTTTCTCGGCATGCAGTTGTTGGAAGACGGTTGCCTGCGTGCCATAGATGGTCTCCTGCTTGGCCTGCTTCCAAAATTTGTATTTATATAAAAAGTTGGCCCAAAACGGAGTGGCCAAAATGGCGACGAAGAACCCGATGGCCGCCAAGATAAATACCCGTAGAAGCGTACTTTGTAAAACCGGTTCTTCCATTTATCGCCCCACGCGTTGTTTGATCTTCTCCGCCACCTTGTCCAACATAAAATAGCGTGATGCCTTGACTAACACGGCATCATTATCCCGCAAAAGAGTGGAAAAATCCATCGCCTCGGGACCCTCCGCGCGAACGACTTGTGCGTCCGGCAATCCCGACGCGTCAGCCATCAACTTGCCGTCCGGCCCTATGGCCACCAACAAGTCGACTTTGTCGCGCAGGAACTGACCTACCTCCCGGTGGGCACTAGCCTGGGCCGCTCCCAGCTCCCGCATCCCGCCCAGAACAGCTACCCGGCGACGCTGACTGCCCCCCACCGAAGCGATATCCTGCAAGCTGGTAATGGCCGATTGCATCGAATCGGGATTAGCGTTATAGGCGTCATCAACTAACGTTATCCCCCGCCGCAGTTGCCAGATCTCAAATCGACCCGCCGGTGAAGTAAAACCAGTTAGTCGCTGACTTAGTTGCGTTGCGGATACACCCAACTCCTGCCCGACAGCGATAGCAGTCGCGGCGGCGGCGGCCAGTTGCCGGCCAAACCCCAACATCAAATCCACGCTCTCCCTAGGAGTGTTGATTTCATAGCGCAGGCCATCGGTGCCGACGTCCCGCAGGTGGATACTGCATTGGTTAGTTTCATCCCAACCAAAGGTAACTCTGCGCAGTGCCGTTGTGTGGATAAACTCGTCCATCAACTCGTTGTCGCCATTCAAGACCAGCAGTCCGCCGGCCTTGAGTCCGCCGGCTATGCTTAATTTCTCGGCGGTCAACTCGGCCTGGTCTTTGTAAAACTCCAAATGCACCTGACCGATGTTAGTGATGACCGCGATGTCGTACTGCAGAAAAGTATTAAAGAATCGAACGTCACCGGGCCTGTCAGCCGCTAACTCCAATACCAGCACTTCTGGGTAGTTGACCTGCCCGATCAGTCCGTACCAAATCAACTGCAGTAGTTGGCCTGGCGTTATGTGCGCCTTGCCGTCAGGGGTTTGGGATAATTCAAAGTCAGGATGAATAACCGTAGCCGCTATCCCCCACTCGGTGTTGGCGTTCTTCAAACTCCGCGCCACGCGAAAGCTCCCGCGCAGAGCGGTGTAGATGGCTTCCTTGGTCGTGGTCTTCCCGACACTGCCGGTAATCCCAATGATCTTGGGTTGATATTTGGCCAGAACTCGCCTAGCGAGCCCCACCAACAGGTTAAGAGCTAGGGTCTTCATCTTTCTATTCGTCCACTGGTCTATGCGTCTATTAGTCTACCCAAAAACCCGCCCCCAGACCAGAGTTTAGTAAATCTACACCAATCTAATCAATCTACGCCAATCTCACCAATCTAAGAAGAATGAAGCAAATCTCTTCTTTGGTTAGATTGGAACAAATTGGATAAATTGGTTAGATTATCTGGTAGGTGGTACTCGCCAGTAATCCAGCAAGAACTTGGCGATCTGCCCGAACAGCGGCGCC
>CAYOXG010000026.1:0-6028 GCA_964407885.1 uncultured Candidatus Saccharibacteria bacterium
CCCAGTCAAAAAAGAACTTATCCGCGGTCTCGGGATAGACACAATACTCCCGCTCGAACTGCTCGAACTCCAGTGTTCGAAAAGTAAAATTGCCCGGCGTAATTTCATTGCGGAACGCTTTGCCGATCTGGGCGATGCCGAACGGCAGTTTCACCCGCGTGCAGTCCAGCACATTTTTGAAATTCACGAAGATGCCCTGCGCCGTCTCCGGCCGCAAGTACGCCACGCTCTTCTCATCCGCCGCCGATCCGATGTGGGTCGCGAACATCAAATTAAACTTTCTGGCCTCCCCTAGCTCCCCGCCGCATTCTGGGCACTCCCCGGCGACATCGTCGCCCTTGAATCTCTTCTTACATTTTTTGCACTCTACCAACGGGTCGGTGAACTCGGTTAGATGTCCGCTGGCCTCCCACACTCTCTGATTCATCAATATTCCGCTGTCCAGCCCGACAACGTCCGCCCGCTTCATCACCATCTCCTTCCACCAGAGTTGTTTGACATTGTTCTTGAGCAGTACCCCATACGGGCCGTAGTCCCAAGTGTTGGCTAACCCGCCATAGATCTCACTACCTGGGTAGATCAACCCGCGCCGTTTACACAGCGCCACAATATCCTTCATCAAGTCGCTACTTAGCTTCGACATGTACTCTTATTGTAGCAGTCGTCTCGCCGGCACGCACCTCCACCGGATGTTCGCCAACGGTTTTGATCGGTTCTGGTATAAAAACTTGTTCGGGCGATAACTTCACGCCCAAATGTTTGATAATATCCTCCGGCGAGACCATAGCGAACAATCCGCCTTTGGGATTGGCTTTGGCTACAATGCTAATTTCTTTGCCCGCTAACCCGCTCACCAATTCGGCCATCTCCGCGCTGCGGGTCTTTTGTCTGGCAACCTGCTGCTCGTCCTCATTTTTGAGCGCCGCCACTTTAGCCGGCGTCGCCACCTCGGCCAATTTTTTCGGCAACAACCAATTCCGGGCGTAGCCGTCGCTGACCGGTTTAACCTCGCCCGCCCGGGCCACCCCCTTCACATCCGCCAAAAAGATAACTTCCATAATTACTTGCCGATTAAAGTTTTGAGTACTTCCTTCGCTCCGGTCAGTTGAATATCGTTCGTAGCATCCATTCGCCATTCGATCACCCGATCCGGCCGAATGCCTTCGTCGCTGATCGAACGGCCGGCAGGGGTGTACCACTTGGCCACCGTCAGTCGCAAGGCGGAACCGTCCGGAAAGGCCTCCACCTCCTGCACACTGCCTTTGCCGAACGTGCGCTCGCCGACCACCCGCGCTCGCTGGTTGTCCTGCAGAGCACCGGCTACGATCTCGGCCGCCGAAGCGCTGCCGCCATTGACCAACACCACGATCGGTAATTTGGTCAGTCGGCCGGAACCATCGGCTGAGAACGGTGTGGTCTTCCCGTCCCGGAATCGCTCTTCCACAATAATACCAGACGCCAGAAACTCGTTCGCCACCTTCACCCCCACGTCCAAAAATCCGCCCGGGTTATTGCGTAGGTCCAAGACCAACCCGGTGGCCCCGCCGGCGATGACCTCGTTCACCGCGGATTTGAACCCGGCCTCCGTATCGGAAGCGAACCGGGTGATGGTCAAAGTAGCTAGTTTGTCTTCATCAATATCCACCTCCACGCTCCGCTTCCGCACCGTGGTCCGCCGGATAGCGATGTCCAAGGGTTCCGACTCACCGACTCGCCCAACGGTCAGGGTCACGGTCGTGCCTGCCGGTCCTTGGATCTTATCCACCACCTCCGTAATGGTCAGGCCCAACACGCTCTCTCTATCGATAGCCAAGATCTCGTCTCGGGGCTGAAGCCCGGCCGCCTCGGCCGGGGAGCCGTTCACCGGCGCGATCACCACCAAATGGCCCTTTACGATATCTATCTCCACCCCCACGCCCTCATAGACCCCGTCCAGCGCCCGAAAGAACTCCGTATTCTCGGTCGGGCTGGTGAACACGGTATAGGGGTCATTTAAAGCCGCCACCGCTCCGCGGATAGCGCCGTACAGCATCTCCTGATAGTTGGGCTGGCCAGTATATTTTCCGTTGACCAAGTCAGTCACCGTCCAGAACAGATTCAGGTCGGTCTGCCCTAAAGTCCCGCCCATCAATTCTTGTTTGAAGACCGCTCCATAGGTACGCAAATTCACCTGACCGTAGTAACCGTAGGTCAGCCCCAAGGCATAAGCCGCTAATAATAGCAGTACACCCCCCGCGTACAGCCCCAGCTTTTTCATCATCAAAAACTCCCTCACCCCTTATCCTACCCATCCATCGTAGGCGATTTGGGGTCAGCTCACAAGATAAGCTAACGGATTTCTGGCCTGACCGTCCAACCACACCTCCAGATGCAGATGCGGCCCGGTGGTCAACCAACCGGCGCCCGTGGTTCCCGGCGTGCCGCCGGTACTGCCTATCACCGAACCGATCGGCACGAACTGACCGGCGCTGACCGATACGCCGCTGACATGGGCATAGACAGTCACCATCCCGTTGCCGTGGTCCAACACAATATAGGAATAGCTGGCACTGCCATCGAACTTAACTTTGGCCACAAAGGCGTCGGCTGGTGCCCGAACCGGCGTCCCCTGCGGAGTGGCGATATCAATGGCGTTGTGGACGAACTTGAACCGGGCCTGATAGTCGCTGTCCCTGAACCCAGCAGTGATGTAGCGCGACGGGATGGGCCACTCTAGAGAATACTTGCCCTGGTTCAGTACCCCCCGACGGGCGCTGCGGGCCAGCTGAGCGATCTCACCCTCGATCCGGGTCTGCTCCGCCGCCGCTTCGGTGAGTCGCCGCTGATACTCCGCCTCGGTCAACTGCGCGTCATGCAGCAACCGTTCTTTGGCGTCCGACTGCACCGACAAACTGTTCTGTTCCAACTGTTTGGCCGAGAGCAGTTCTTTCAGTTCCTTGTCCGCCGTCTCCAACTCGCCCTTCTTGGCCTTCAGCGACACATTCAGTTCCTTAAGCACCGCCAAACTGTTAGTGATTCGGCTCTCGATGGCCGTAATATACTCTAACTGCGACACGAAGTCGGACAGGTTGGCCGAACCGAGTATCACTTCGAGTAGTCCTGTCCGCCGGCGCATATACGACTCTTTGATCGCCTCTCTCAAAACGCTCTTCTTCTCGTAGATCTGCACCTCGGCGTCCACCAGCTCGCCGTTAATCCGATTCATATCCAGCGTGGTCTTGTCGATCTGGAGGGTTAAGGCCTGCACCTGCAGTTCAGCGACCTTGATCTGCTGTTCCAGAATTTCGATCTGGTTCTTTAAGCTAGCGCTGCGATTGCGGGCCTTCTCCAAAAGTTGCTGTTGTTTCTCCACCTCTTTGCGCAGATTATTGAGTGCTTGGGTCTTGTCGCTCAACAGATCAGCAAACGCCGGCCAGCTCATGCTCGCCGCCACCGCCACCGCCATTAACCAGACAGCCACGCGTTTCATTAGATGTGCAGGTGCCGCTTAGTTGCCAGATAGCTCGACACGCCGCCGACCACCAGCGCGATCACCAACTGGAGCACGGCCAGAAACACGAAGAAACCGACCGTGAACACCGGGTTGCCGGAGGTGGAGATAAGATAGTTATCCACCATCGGCCTGACTAGCGCCAAGTAGCCCACCGCCAACAGGATCAACGACAGTATCGTGGCGATCACGCCGTAGAGTATCCCTTCCAGAATAAACGGCCAGCGAATGTACCAATCGGTCGCACCCACTAACTTCATAATCTCGATCTCTTCGCGCCGGGTAAAAATGGTAATCCGAATCGTGTTGAAGATGATCAGTAGCGCGATGATGATCAGTACCAGCGCCAATATCAAACTGGCCCGCTGAACGAATCCGCCAAAGTTGCGGAGTTGGTCTATCAGTTTCTGATTGTCCTCCAAACTGGTTTCGGAGATGAGTCGGCCGCCGTCCCCTTGTCGCACCCGCTCCACGACTTCCTCGATCAGATAGGGATCGGTCACCTTGATCTCCAAGCTGGCCGGCAGAAAGTTCTCTTCCTTGGGAATGACCTCCCGGATCGCGCCCCGGTTGCGGTGGTCAGCCAAGAACTTGTCCAACGCTTCTTGGGACGAGACATAGATGACCTCTCGCACCCCGTCCCACTGCTCCACCTGCCCCTTGAGGGCACGAGCTTCGGCCGGGGTAACCGTCTCTTTGAAGAAGACCGCCACATCGATCCGCTCATTCACCGCTTGGATGCTGGCCCCGATCACCAAATTGAGCGAAGCGAAGATGCTGATAATGAGTAACGCCTGCGTCATAATGAACACCGCCACCAAACTCAACCACCCGTTGCGGCGGAATCCTGACGCGGCTGACCTGAAAATTCTTTTCCAAAAAACTAACATAATCTACTTGTAGTCATATCGGCCGCGGCGGCGGTCCCGCACCACTTGGCCGTGTTCCATATTAATTACCCGCCGGTTGATCTTATCAACGATATCGCGGTTATGGGTCGCCATCAGCACGGTCGTTCCCAATGCATTGATCTTCAGCAGCAGTTTGGTGATCTCCCAAGCGTTGGTTGGATCGAGATTGCCGGTCGGCTCGTCCGCGATCAAGAACTGCGGCCGAAAGACCAGCGCCCGGGCGATGGCCACTCGCTGGACCTCGCCGCCGGATAGCTCTCTCGGGAAGTTGTGGGCCTTATCCTTTAGCCCGACCAGCTCCAAGATCTTAGCTACCTCTTTTCTGATCTCATCATCGGGCTTGCCCGACACCTCCATGGCGAACGCCACGTTCTCCTCCACGGTCTGGCTGGGCAGCAGCTTGAAGTCCTGAAACACTACCCCGATCTGCCGCCGATAGTAGGGAATGTATCTCTCTTTCAGCAAATGGATGTCCTTGCCGTCAATGGTGATACTGCCGAAGGTTGGTTTTTCCTCGCACAACAGCAACTTGATCAGAGTGGTCTTGCCCACTCCCGACGGACCGACCACTATCACGAACTCTTTCGGTCGGATGGTGAACGAGACGTTGTCCAACGCCTTGTGCGAACCGTAGTGCTTGGTAACTTTATCGAAGATTATCATCCCCCGCTATTATCCCGCAAATGCACCAAAACACTTAAAATTATTTCGTCGAGGTCGCCATCCTTCATAATTTTATCCGTCCGCGGTTCGGTAAAATCACTGCGATGATCCTTTACCTGCTGGTAGGGATGGATGACATATGAGCGAATTTGATGGCCGAAATCACCCGAAGCCGTCGCCGCTTTTAATTGGCGCTCGCGACTATCCCGCTCGGCCTGCTCTTGAATATAGAGTTTGTTTTTTAGTATCTGCATGGCGATGGCTTTGTTCTGGGTTTGCGATCGTTCGCTCTGCGACGCTGCCGTTAAGCCAGTTGGGATGTGCGTTATCCTCACCGCCGAATCGGTGGTGTTGACGCTCTGTCCCCCATGACCGGACGACTTGAAGGTATCGATCTTCAAATCTTTTTCATTCAGTCCCACATCCACATCCCCCATATCGGGCAACACTTCGATGAGAGCGAACGAGGTCTGCCGCAGATTCTGCGCGTTAAACGGGCTTAGTCGCACCAGCCGGTGCACTCCCGCCTCGGCTTTAAGATAGCCGTAAGCGCGATGGCCGGATATCTTGACGGTGGCGTTTTTGATGCCGGCCTCCTCCCCATCGGTCCGCTGCAACACCTCGGCCTGCCAGCCCTTGCGCTTGGCGTAGGCCAAATACATGTTCAAGAGCATTTCATTCCAGTCAGCCGCATCCACCCCGCCGGCTCCGACATGGAAGAAAAGATAGGCGTCCTTGTCGTCGTACGGCCCGCTGAACAAGGTCTGGGACTCCAACCAAGATATCTTCTCGGCCGCGGCTGTCAGATCCGCCTCCATCTCCTTGTCAGTAGGACTGTAGTTGCCCTCGCCCAATTTCGCCCCTACTCGAGCCAGAACATCCTCCGCTTCCCGCTCGGCCTCAAGAATTTTATTATTCAAATCCAGCTCGGCCGATTTCTTGGCTGAGATCTGATGGTCTTGTT
>CAYOXG010000027.1:0-5986 GCA_964407885.1 uncultured Candidatus Saccharibacteria bacterium
ATAGTGGTTTTACCGCCACCGCCGGAGTTGACCACGGTCAGTTGGTGCCGCTGGCTAGCGGCAACATTATGCTGATCATCCTTGATGCCGATGCCAATACGCTCCAATCCAGGGTCTACACCGTTAGCACAACAGCGTGGTCTAACTGGACCGAGATCTCTAGTGCCAACGGGTTTAATCAAAGTACTACCTATGATGTGACGTGGGGGGCGGCCGTTAATAAAAACATCGGTGACATCTACATCGTGGGGAACAATGCGCCCGGTGTTGGCGGTGCGGGCGCCGGCGACATCAAAACCTATTGGTACGATCTGTCAGCTGGTAGTTGGAGCACCCGCACCGATGTCTATACCGATATCGGCAGTGCCGGGCTGGGCGCCGCCCCGGTCATTGATCAGCAAAATGGCGACCTCTACGCTTTTTATCTGCGGGGAACGGTCGACTCGGCCATGCACGTGTACTATAAGAAATCCACCGATGGCGGCTCGACCTGGGGGAGTGAGAGCAGTGCGGTGAGCAGCGCCACTGGCAACTATGTTCATCTGCGTGGTGGCAGCGTTAGCCCCTACCGGATTTTCGTGGCCTGGTATGATAGCGGCGCCGCCGATATGCTGGGGGTTAACTTCACCGACACCTCGGCGTTAGATATTGCCGAGGTGAGAATGATGCTATTTTGGGACGGGACCCCCGCCAGCATTCCCAGTGGGTGGAGCTCGGTGTCCAACGACTCGACCGACATTTTCTATCAAAAATTTCCCCGGGGCAACTCGGCCTACGGTCCGTGGGGAGGGGCTGACACGCACTCTCCCACCGCTACTCCCGGAACCATCACGGATAATATGTCCCAAAGCATATCGGCCTCCGGCACTACGGTGGCGGGGACAACCCACACCCACTCTTGGGATATAACAACTTCATCGGTTAGTACTCTGCCATCCTACCGTGAGTTACAGCTGATCCAATATGATAGCGGAACGCCCACTACCATTCCGCAAAATGCCATCGCTCTGTTCGATGCCGCGGTCCCGACCGGATGGACCCGATACTCCGCCCAGGACGACACCTTTGTCCGCGACGGCCCCGATGGTGAGTCCACCGGCGGATCGAACAGTAGCCACACCCACACTGTTGATGTCATTACCGATGCGGTTCCGACGGGCGGTAGTGTGGGAGGAGGTTCGACTATCGCTACCGGCAGCTCGTCATCCCACGGCCACACTGGTAGCGACACTTCGTCTACCGGCAACCGTGTCCCTATTCATGTGGAGATAATTATGGGAAAGGGAGACGCTGATGGGACTATCCCCGGCAACATGATAGCGCTTTTTACCGGCACCCCTAGTAGCGCCTGGACGGTATCATCCGGCAGTTCCCAGACGTTCTATCAGCGGTACCTAGAGGCCAAGTCCACCTATACAGCCGACGGAGCGGGTGGAGCCAGCTCGCATAGTCATACCGTCTCGGATATTACCACCGGCGGGGCGTCGGCCTCGGCCAACTTTGATGTCCCGTCCCCGCCCCCCGGGGTGAATGTGGCTCTTGATGATCACACTCACACTGTGCCGGTTACTATCGCGGATACCGACAATCTACCCACCTATGTTGATGTTATCGTCGCCAAGCTCAAGCCATACGAACCGGATTCAAAAAACTGGCGCTGGTTCGACGCAGAAAATGTGGCCGACCCCAATACTACCAATGGTGGCGAGACCACCACAGGAGACGCTTTAAGCGATGAGGACAACGACTCTACCAGCACCCCGCCTAGCAATACTCGCATCATCTACCTCGGCAACGCCATCAAACTACGAATCGTGGTCGGCGAGGATAACGGGGTCGGGGCGACAGATGTGAAATATAAGCTTCAGTTCGATACTACGACTGATTTCGCCAGTGCTACCGATGTCGACGCACAGGGCGGCAGTACCGCTCGCTGGCGGTACTATGATGGCGGCAATGTGGCGGACGATGATGTCATTGCCAATGTCCGGCTGACCAACAACTCGCCTACGGCTGGGCGGCACAATGAGGACTCCGGCACCGGCGTGGGCGCGGGAAGTACTTTCGACCCGGCGGCCTCGACTAACTACGAACATGGATTTACTATCCAGTCCAACCCTTCATTGGCGCCAACGGCTAACACCACTTACTATTTTCGTCTACAGTATATGGAGTACAGTACCGTAGCTGGTGGCAGTTGGGTAACCATTACTAAGGATTCAAGCAATAGCTACCCGGCCCTCACTACCGCCGCCGCGTACGATCTGGAGTTCGCTACCGCACCTGCCAATGTAAATTTGGGAACGTACACTAAGGGCGGTGGCGGAACATTGAGCTACACTTTCGTCGGCGGTGAGGAGATGGTTTTTTGGGATAAGCGAGGAACGGTCACGACCTACAACGCTACCGTGTCCTCGATGTCGATGCCCAAAAGCGGTGGTGGGGATTCCATTCCCGGCACCGATATCACTTGGACATCAACTACCACAGTACTCAATGGTTCCTTTACTTCGGATAAAACCGGGATGGACGGCCAAACTGGTGCCACATTAGACGCCGACCGCAATGCCTATGTCGCCAGCCCGGGGACTGAAGGCAAGGGCGGATTTTATTTCTTACCCACTATCGATCTAGCCGACCTAGAGAGCCGAAGCACAGGAACTTATAGCGGGACATTGACGATTACAGTGATTTAGATAAGAAAAAACCGTTCTTACTTTTCAGCAGAACGGTTTTTCGACTCATTCAAGGTACGCCACCGTCAGTGGCTCCATCCCGAACGAACCGGGGAAGGAGTAAGCCACTAGTGGCCGGCCGCCGACCTGACAGAGTGATGGGACAAACCCCCCCATGGGGTGGATTTGAACTGGAGTGCCCCAAGTCACACCACTTGCATCGCCGGCTCGCACATAGCGCAGGTCGCGCTGTTGGGGGTCGGTCGTGGTGTTGAGGGGGTAGGCGATCGCCGGACGACCGGCGATGAGAGTCAGTGACGGTCGGCCGATCACCCAATCGGTTTCTGGTATATCAATCGTGATGCGGTTACCCCAGTCACTGCCAGCAGTATCGTTGGCGGTCACATACACCAGAGAACCGCCTAGATCAATACAACTGACGACTGGTTTGCCATCAGCCACCAGTAGGTCCGGCTGGAATCCGGGGCTATCGCCAAATACTGTGGCAGGTGTGCCCCAAGCGGTTCCTTGCGCGTCGTTGGCGCGAACAAACCGCAGGGCAGACCCAGTATAGTCAGTATAGGCGATGGAGGGATTGCCGTTAACGATTGTCAGTGATACTCCGCCGCCAAACATTCCTAAGTTGGAAGCAATAGTTTGGGGAGAGTTCCAGCCAGCCCCACCAGCGTCGGTAGCCCGGACATACCTGACCGCCTGATTAGGATAGTCGAAATATGCCACAGCCGGATTGCCGTCAACGATGGCGAGCGATGGCTGGAACATTTGACCATCCTCAACCTCGATGTCAGTTGGCCAATTAATGCCATCGGTATCGGTAGACCCGACATACCGCAAGGACTGGGCAATAACATCGTAGTAGGCGACCGCTGGGTTGCCGTTGACGATGACAAGCGATGGAGCGCTTGATTGGTCAGAACTGACCATGATCGGTGGATCCCACACAGCTCCAAACACATCGGTGGCGCGAACGATTTTCAGATCATTTGCGACTTGATCGACGTAGATGATGGCCGGACGGCCGTTAACCACTTCGATGTCGGCATCTCGCCCGCTTGGGGCGAGATTTTGAATATTCCAGACACCGTTTCTAACTTGCCAAACACGGTCATATTCGTCCGAGCCGGCAGAGTTGGTCACTGTCAACCCGATGAGAAAACTGCCAGCCATCTCGGTTGCCACCGTTGGTGATGCTTCTGCCGAAATGTTCGGCTCGGCTCCGCCGCCGAAGTCCCAAGCATAAGTCAGCGGCTCGTCGCCGGTAACTTCCGCTACGAATGTAGTTGCCGTCCCCGCGATACTCTCCTGCGGAGTGATGTCGATAATGACCGGCGGCTCGGGCGGAGGGACAACGGTAAATAGCAACTGATAGACATCCTCTCCGGTAAAATTCGTTGCCGTCAAGGTGACAGTGTAGCTGCCAGTCGCTCCGAGCGTAACAGTGGGGGATAATTCGGTTGAGGTATTGGGTATGGTCCCTCCGCCGAAATCCCAAGCGTAGGTCGGGGTTGGCGCGCCCGTAACGGTAGCCGAGAAGGTCACCTGCGTACCGGCAACCCCTGATGTCGGTGTGATGTCAGTAATGGCCGGGGGCTGGGACATCAGTATATTGATGGGGAACAGATACACAGTTCCTCCGTATTCGTTCGCTACCGTCAAAGTACCGATGTAGTTGCCGACCCCCGCGGTAATAATTGCCGTCGGGGAGACATCGGCCGAGAATGGGGGGGTAGTGGTTCTGCCAAAGTCCCAATCGTAGAAGAGGGGCGCGATACCCATCACATCTGCCGAAAATGTCACGGGTTGGCCCGTGTACGTCACGGTGGGATCGGTGTGCACGGCTGTAACCACCGGCTTGGCGCCCGGTCCAGCTACTATGTTCGACGGAGTCCCGAGTCGTCCGGTCTTGTCCACCGGTACAACTCGGAAGAATAACGATTCGTTTGCGGGTAGCTCGGTGACAAATTGTAACCGCCCGCTCCCCCCGCTAGCCGAGAATCCGATACTGCCGATTTCATTAAAAATTCCGCCGGGGGTGTCAGCTCCCTGAATGGAGTATCTGACAATAGTCGCCAGATAATTTAGCGCGATCGGTGTGATGTCGCTCACACCGACTTTGCCGTTACGGTCACCGTCGATGACCTCGTCCAGAGCGTCGGTGTCGTTAGTTAGCCGATGCCCAAAATGCAAGGCAATAGAAGTAATGTCGGCAACGCCGGTCTCGCCATCTTGGTTGTAGTCACCAAGATTAACGTAGGACCAAGTCAGAAGCGTACCGTCGCAAGATAGGTCCGCGACTTGGTCAGGTCCAGACGGCGGTTGAACGCCAGCGGAAATGATCCGCTCTCGCTCCGCCCAGAAGGTCTGGGTGAGCGAGGTCAACAACTGACTGTCAGGATTCTTCGCCGGGCTCCCGGCAACTCGTGGGCCGCCGCTTTGGCAGCCCAGCAACAGTAGAACGACTGCCAAGAGGGCAAATCTCACTTCAATCACTTCCTTTTGAGAGAATTTGAGTTATCAAAGAACCGCACTCACCGTAGCACAAAACGAGGCGCCTGTCCACCGAAAAACCGCTCGGGAAGCGGTTTTTATAGGCGTGGTGGGCGATACGGCACTTTTGCCATCACCCGCCAGTGATACAATGATACCATCCCGCCAAAATTCACGACCGTGAGTTTTACCGGACGACGATGCCCAGGATCCATAACACCAAACGAGCTGTTTTTCGGCGGGCTGTCCTCCGTTCTTTGAAGTACGCCGGCGCCCAGATGATCGAACTGGCCGCCATTCCGTTGATGGCGCGATATAGGAGCATGTTCCAGCTCCAACCCAACATTGTTCGCAAAATGATCGATAACTTGGTTCGCGAGGGCGAGCTAGAGAGACGCAGTCGGGATAAGTATTATTTGACGGACTTAGGTGCGGTGCGGTTACTGCCAGTATTGCGTCTAGTCAAAGCCACGGACGGCAACACACGAATTTTGGTTTTTGATATCCCTGAATCGCGTCGGAAACTGCGGGACAGATTTAGGTACCACATTAAACTGCTTGGATTCAAACGACATCAGCAGAGTGTCTGGATCAGCCAGTATCAGTGTGAGGACTGGATTGAATGGCTAATTAACTATCACCAAGTAGGGGATTTTGCTTCTCTCTACATTGGTCGTACCGCCCGCTGCCCCGGGAATATAAATACCGCCACTGTTCACGGTCGTGAATAGTGGCGGTATTAACATTACATACGGATACTCTGCAATGCTCTTTGCCAGCCGTAAGCCGGATTCTGTCTTGCC
>CAYOXG010000028.1:0-5642 GCA_964407885.1 uncultured Candidatus Saccharibacteria bacterium
GCTGGTAGATGAATTATGTATCATCGGCTCTGATATTATCCAGGATTTCCCATTAGTCCAGCGTGAGATCCGCGCGATATCGCCTGAAGATATGCGCGATATTATCGAGGGTCTGCGGTTATTTAAATCTGTCCGGGTAGTTAACAAATCGGAACTGAATGATCTACACCCGGCCAGAGTCCTGCTGGCCAATGAGACCATTTCGCGCGAACTCGCCAAACAATATTTCCCCAACACCTCGGTTGAATATCTGCCCCTCTTCCTGCGTTGGGATGAGCAGACCGTACCCTCCCAAAAACCCGTTGAGTACGACGCGGCTATCTCACAAAGTGATTTTGATAGTGAAGTTATGCGAATGGCTGAAACCGAGGCCAAACACAGCCCTGACTGGTTCCGCCAAGTCGGTGCTGTGTTGGTGAAAGGCGGACAGATTATCGCCGTTCACCACAATCTGCGCCTCCCCTCCCCCCAAGCCGCCTACGCCGAGGGTGACCCCAGAAACTACGTCGAGCTCGGTACCAGCTCCCATCTGCACAATGGTCTGCACGCCGAACAGTATATTATCGCCGAGGCCGCTCGCCAAGGCATCTCGTTGGAAGGAGCCAGTTTGTATGTCACCACCTTCCCCTGTCCTGACTGCTCGGCCATTATCGCTCACTCGGGCATCAAAAAATGTTTCTTTGCCTCCGGCTACGCCATGTTGGATGGCCAGACCACACTCAAACAGCGTGGAGTAGCGTTAATTTTGGTTCAGCCCATGGATAAAAAAACCGCCTCGTCCGTAGACAAGGCGGTTGGGTAAAGAACAGGTTAGGCCGGAGGTGGGCCGAAGCGGGGAGTGACGGCCTCGCCAGCTTTAGGCACGACATACTGCGCGTGCAGATGACCGACCGTGGCGCCAGTCAGGGTGCTGTCACCCTCGCGCATAAAGAGCGCCCCGCCCCGCACCGAGTAGCGCTGGATGATCCAGTCGACGGCCCGGAATAACTCGGCTGTTTCATTAGCGGTTAGCTCGTTAGCCCTCCACTTGTGATTTTTTAGGATCAAAGTGAAGTGCTGATCCGCCCCCGACAACGGATGGTTGTTAAACTTCACCAACCACGAACCGTTCTCGTGAATGAAATCTTTTTGCTGGACCGGATCGGTCAGCGTGTGTCCGCCCGGACAGAAGGGACATCGTCCGCTATCAGCGATAGCAATCAGCTCCTTGCGGTACTCTTCAGTCCGACCATTGCTGGGATTGACTACCGGCCACTTCTCTAGCGTCCAGAAGTTATAGTCGTAGAGGTTTTTAGCGTCCGCCGTGTGATGCTCGCTGAACACCTTTACCCACGGACTATTAAGCGTGAAGATGGGAGGGAAGAAGATGTCTCCGTCCACGTTGGTATCCAGCCAGGTGACGTAGAGTCGGTCAGCGTACTGCAACGCCTGCTTATAGATCTCTCCGCCACCGATGATAAATATCTCGGCCTGCTCGATGACCAAATTCAGCGCCTCCTCCAACGATCCGCAAATCTCCGCCCCTCCGGTATTGAAGGAGCCGATATGGCGCGTCACCACGATGTTGCGTCTGCCTAGTAGCGGCCGGTACTTGTCCGGGAGCGACTGCCAGGTTTTGCGGCCCATGATCACCGGATGACCCATGGTGAGGTGCTTGAACCTCTCCATGTCAGCCGGTAATTTACCGGCCCAAGGCAGCTTACCCCCTTTCCCAATGGCCAAATTCATATCCATGGCCACAATGATGTTAACATTCACCCCGAGTCACCTCCTTTAGATGGGGGTGGGCACGAGCATCTTCGGATGCGGATGGTAGTCCGACACCAAGAAGTGCTTCAGCCGCATCTCCGACAACGCCGCCAAGTTGCAGTTGAGCCGAACAGTTGGAAATGCCCGAGCGTCGGTCTTGGCTCGCCCGATTATCTTACCCACCTTTTCCAGCTGGTCTTTGTAGTCGTAGACATGCGCATCGGAGATGGTGAAAACCAATTCCTTGAACTTCAGCCGCAGAATATTGGCTACCACCATGCCAACCGCCGCGTACTGGGGTATATTGCAACCCTGCACGCCGACGAATAGATCGCCGGACCGCTGAATATGATGCATCGTCAACGCCCCTTCCTTTGTGTTGATCATGAAGTGCATCCAGCCGTGGCAGGGCGCCACCAACACCTTTTGACCTTTTCCGCGGAAAGCATAAGGCGCGATCCACGGACTGACTAAGTGGTTGCGCAGAGACGGAAATTTCTTCATCTGCTCGATCACTCCGGTCAGCTGGTCGAAACCGACACCCTCATGCGTCGGAAAGTTGGTAAACGCCGGACCGTAGGAACCGGCCCCGTTATCCCCCTCGGGCAGACCGATAAACGCCGTCCTGTCGCCGGGTAGGAACCTGTCCCACCAATAGCAGCCAAACTTTTCGAACTCGGCTGTTGTATGAGCGCCGTTAGCAAACGCCGCCCACTCCCCGATGGCCTGTTCGAATATATTCGGTAACGTCTGCTTTCCGCGCATGATCGGGGCCAACATGTCACGCACCGTGGAGATGGGGAAACCCTGCTCCATCGCGAACCGCATCTGCACCCCGACCGTCTTGATGGTATCAAACCCCTGGGGAGAATCTTCCCTCCAAGAGTTCTCACCGTTCAGCACTCGTTCACCGATCAGCTCCAGCTGGATGTTGGGCTGTCGCTCCTCGTAAGGCAGATACTCCACCGGCTGGAAGACCTCTTCCGAACCGCCGTCCTCTACGCTGCCCATTACCTGTGTACCTCCGGGTTAAATTTTCAAGATTACAAAACATCCCTGTCCCCCCAGAGATGTTCTTTTAGGCCAAATTACTATACCACCCCTAACCGGTACTGCCAAATCCGCCGCGGCTGGCGCCGACCGGCCGGTCTATCTCCACAAAATCAGCTGTTTCTACCTTCACGAATATCCCCTGGCCGATCGATTCACCGCGCTCGACTTTGACGACCTGATCACCGATATTTTGTACCTGAAACTTCAACTCGTCCTCCGGCCCGCAATAGTCCCGATCCACTATCCCAACGCTATGTGGTTTGATCAGACCCGGCTTCTTGAGCGGTGTTGAACTCCGCATTGTTAGCAGCAACATATATCCCTTCGGGGTTTGGACTATCTCGTTGCACGGGACCAGCACTATCTCGCCCGGCTGGATCAGCGTATCTTCCCGCGTGACCAAATCAAACCCCACCGAACCGCTGGTCTTATACGCCGGCAGCGGCAGAGTTTTATCGATACGGGTGATCTTAACTCTCATAAAAATAATCTCACCAATCTAATCAATCAAGTCACAACAGTAAGCAGATACCTTCTCTTAATGGTGGCTAGAACTTTGACTATTTCGTCTGATTCAACTACTAGTGATTTAATTTCTGGGTGTGTTGCTAGCAAAAGTTTGATCCAGTAACGAGATTCTTTGGCTTCTTTCAGAGCGATACCCAATCGATTGACAAAATCTTTCTTCGAAGCTGATTCGCTTGCCTCCATCATATTGGCTCCGACCGATGTCGCCGACCTGACTAGCTGAATGATCAACAAACGATCAATGTAGTCCGGTTTAAGTTTTCTCAAAGCCAACACTGCAACTTCAGAAAATTTAACGCACCTCTCGTAAATATCTCTATCTCTTTCCCCCATCTCTACATTGGTTAGATTGGTTAGATTGTCCGGATTGGTTAGATTAGATCGATCCTAGATCGATCTTTATTCCTGGCCCCATGGTACTGGCAAGCGATAGTTTTTTGATGTAAGTCCCTTTGGCGCTGTTGGGCTTGGCTGCCCGCACGGCACTGATCAGCGCCGTTAAATTGGCTTGCAGGTCCGCCACCGCGAACGACACCTTGCCAAAACCCAGATGAATGATGGCGTCCTTGTCCAAACGGAACTCGACTTTGCCTTTTTTGAACTCCTCCACTGTTTTTGCCACATCCGTGGTTACGGTACCGGCTTTGGGATTGGGCATCAGTCCTTTAGTCCCTAGGGTCTGCCCCAGTTTGCCGATCTGGGGCATGACGGCCGGGGTGGCGATCACCACATCAAAACCCAACCAGCCCTTGCTGATCTTTTCTATCATCTCCTCCAAACCGGCAAAATCCGCGCCGGCTTTTTTGGCCTTCTCCACATCAGCCGTTTCGGCCAACACCAAGATCTTTGGCATCTTACCGGTCCCGGCCGGCAAACTAATACTCCCGCGAATGTTCTGCTCGGACTTTTTTGGGTCCAAGCCCATCTGCAGATGCAGTTCGGCTGTCGCGTCGAACTTGACCGGCGAGGTCTCCTTCACCAGCTGGATCGCCTCCGCTACCGGATAAAGTTTGGTCTTATCCACTTTCGGCAAAACAGCCAGATATTTCTTGCCGTGACCGAACTTCCGAGGAGCCACCTTTTTCTTGGCTCCGATGTCCTCCGTAGCCCTTTGGCCTGTCGTAGCCTTTGGCGTAGTCGGCTTGGCGAAGGAGGATGCACCTCCTTTGTCTGATTTCTTAACTGTCTTTTTGGCCGTCGTCTTTTTCTCTGTCATCTTTTCTCCTGCGTGGTACTAACGTCCGAGGACTAGTCGAGCTCCCACCTCAAAGAATTATATTCTGTAAAAATTGGAAAATTGGTCAGATCGGAAAAATTGGATAGATTGCTCGTGGCTAATCCACGAGCTCCACTCCCATCTGTCGCGCAGTCCCCGCCAAGATCTTCATCGCCGCCTCAACATCGTTTGCGTTCAAATCCGGCATCTTCTGCTCGGCGATGGTCCGTAGCTGGGCTTTGGTAATTTTGCCCACCTTCTGCTTGTTCGGCACACCCGAACCCTTGTCCAGACCGATTGCCTTCTTGATCAGTTCCGAAGCCGGCGCCTGCTTCAAGACAAAATCAAAAGTCCTATCCTCGTAGATAGTTACCACGGCCGGGATGACCTGCCCCATCAGCGACCGGGTCTGTTCGTTGTACTGGTTGCAGAAATCCATGATCGCGATCCCGTGGGGGCCGAGAGCCGTGCCAACAGGCGGGGCCGGATTGGCCCGCCCCGCCTCACACTGGATCTTCACAACTGCTTTTACCTTCTTAGCCATACTCGGAGATTATTCAATATCCCCCGCTTCCTGTCAAGCCAATCAAAAACCACCCCGGCTGGGGTGGTTTTTGGAGTGAATGCTATTAATACAGCTTATCAGTCCCGGCGATGTCGCCAGATTCCAGCGTCTGTTTCTTGGTCTCTCCGAAATCGGCATAGCCATACATCGTCTGCTCTGAATCAGCTGGGCTATACAGGTCCGCTAACCCGATGCTGTGGCCCAATTCATGCGTAGCGATATTCTCAAAATCCATCTTGCTGGCTTCGCCGAAGGTAGACCAATCGTAATCAACATCGTCATAGACCTGATCCCATTCCACTAGTTGACGGCTTTGTGGCGGTCCTCTGAAAACTCCCCAAACGATAGTGACAGCGATCGCTCCCGCGTCCGACACATCGGCAAAATACACCTCGTTCAGCCCGTCTGGCGCCACCAGATCAGCCATTAGCGTCGAAAATGTCTCTGTCCCGCTACCCAGAATATCGGTCCCGGCGCCATTGCCCATTACCCCATCGGCCGCATCTTCCCATTTGCCGATATCATAGGCGG
>CAYOXG010000029.1:0-5586 GCA_964407885.1 uncultured Candidatus Saccharibacteria bacterium
AGGGCGCGCGCGGGGGAGCTGATGGCCCACAACTGGCATCAGAACTATCGGTTGGTGAAAGAGGCCCGCTGGGCTATCGTCGAAGGCCGATTTGCGGCCTTCAGAGAGGGTTTTTTGCGACGCTCTGCTTGACCAGAAGTCAATTTTGAGCTTTACTGGGGGCACTTTCCGCCGGCTGGCGGAGGCAACTTGAAAATCTAGGGGGGTAAGCAATATGCGCAGGATCGAGGACGCCTGATGGGTGTGCTGTTCTGTCTGATGTTCCATGAGCACTACGTGCTATTCGTCATGGATGAGTAGTTGTGTTCTCACCGAGGAGGTGATGGAGATGAATAGCGGTTTGAGGGCTCCCAATGTTGGAGCATTGATTTTCTTTGGGGCGCTGTTTGTTCTGATCGGCTACATTATTCTGGTGCCATCAGGGCTACTTAAGGGAATAAGAGCAGATTTGCGGACAGGTGACGCGGGGACAGCGTTGGAGGCATTGGTAACGGCCTCCGGCACAGAGGGCAAGGATGTCTCCGAGGGTTCCCCGCCACCCAGCGCTCCTTTCAGCAACGCCCAGATCTCTGTGTTGGGGGGACAGGCGTTTACCGATCAGCCAGTCCCGTCCAGTTTGGCGCCGGGCGTCTATGTTGACGGGGACTGGTCCAATCAGTTGAAATCTAGCACAGGGCGCAAGTGGCCAAACGTGGTGATGAATCGAGTGCCGCAGGAGTTTGATCTCTATATCACGCCAGTGCCCTCCGATTGGTCACAAACGCTATTGGTGGATTATGACCTTGAGCGAGATCGGCCATTCCAATATGGCAACCAATGTTCGTTAGATACTTACGAACAAGAATTGGTTGGCAATGGGGTCTGGTGCAGAGATGTTTACCTCGGCGCGTCCGTCCCTGGGATAGTACCAGTGTTGATTGTGGTGCCCGAAACCTATTGTTTAGCGATAGAGGGAAGTGAACCATGAAAAACTTTCTCGCGCTGTTGGTGATTCTTGGCGGGCTTGGCGCCACATTGTTTTTCTCCGGCAACTTGCCGAGTTGCGCGTTCGATCCGGGGCCGGACCGGCCGGGGCTGTTTAAACCCGGACCGGGCTGGACGGCGTTAACTTCCATTGCTCCCGCGTATGGTGATGGCTGGGTGTCTGGGCGCGTGTATCGGGTAGAGGATTTTGAGCGATCCAAGTATGTGTCGGGGCCGGACTTGGCGCTCAAGAGCTATCCCGGGCGCGAAGTGACCAGTTTGTTGGGCCTTTCGGAACATCTGGTGATGACTCCCTTGGTCGAACGGGAGATACCGAAGGGTGGTCTATTTAACACCTACCCCGAGGAGATCCGGGGCAAGACCTTTCTGGGCGAGAACTCCGGCGGAATGTTTTCCGAGAAAATGAAGTTCAACCCGGAAGTGATCGAAAAACGCTACGGCGATAAGGTTACCTACACGCTGAAGCACTATGGGCTGCCGGTGGGCCGCTGGGCGGCCCAGAGCCCATCGGGGATGTACTTTATTGAGATCCGTTGATTAAAGCAGTCCGACGTGACATCGGACTGCTTTTTTCTTGCTTCGGTAGTAGGTTTCTGCTTTACTGGAGGCACTTCCTGTCTATCTGGCGGGATGAAACTTGAAAAGGAGGTGGAGAGGCGTGTATGAGAGTCGTCCCCCGATAATGACTGGACTGCTGCTGTTGGTTTTTGGTGGGTTGTTCATAATACTCCTCTGGGTGTTATGGATGCTGCCCACCGTCGTGAAGGGGAGATTACGCGCTACGGAGAATACGGAGGACGTATCTGCCGTCAGCGGTCGCGACTACAGTGTGGATACCATGGATCCGGTGATGAAGCCGGGTTTCGGTAGCGATGTCGCCCGATTCTCTGTGAGCTTGGATTATTACCGCTGGGTCGGGCTATACAGTGCCGGGACTGACGATGCCTTGGCGACCGCTCCAGTTAATCGTGTCGCAAGGTGGGTTAATGTGTATATTCATCCCGTGCCATTGAGTGGCGGCATCGCGGTGATGGATGCTGACGGCAACACGTTTAGCCAGAAGTCCCTTAACGATTATGAGCATAGAACTCGATTCAAGGGCGCCGCGGAAATCTTTGAGATTTCCGCGGCGGAGTTTCGACCTACTCCGCCAGATCGATTCTATGTGCTTTACGTGACTTGGGCAAACTCTGTACTCGGTGGACCCGAGATCATTCGTTGGTATCGTCTGGAACGCCAGTGAGCTATTCACCGTAGCGGTCCGATGTGACATCGGACCGCTTTTTTCTTGTCCTAGGACGGGGCTTGCTTTTTTCTGGGTTTGTGGTATGATTTCTACGCTTCCAGAGCGGGTTTTGGCTATACCAGATTGGTTAGATTGATGAGATTGTCCTAATTGGTTAGATTAAGCGTATGGAGAGTCAGCCGGGGGAAAAATCGGAGGTCTCCGAAGCAGCCGTCGTCGAGGCGGTGGGGGAGAGAATTCGCGAGCTAGAGTCCCAACCGGCCGAAACAACTAGTGTCGGCAAGAACGGCAAAGAACTGCCGTTCGAGTCGTTGGAGGCGCAGGAGGAGAAGGTAATTCGCAATCCAGAGTATTTAAGATTTTTGAATAAGCTGGATCAGGAGTACATCGATGAGCGGTTGGACAAGGAGGGGATGGTGCGAGTGCGGGATGTGGCAGTGATGTCCATCGACATCGCCGGTTTTTCGGATCTAGCGCAGGAAGCGCTGAAGATTTCGTGGGGGGACTATGAGGGTAGTCACGCGGCTAGTAAGGTGGTTGAGAGGATCGCTCCAGTGCGGGAGGAGATATTGGCCGCGGTACATCTGTTTGGCGGCGAGGTAGACCAGTTTTTGGGGGATGGGATGAATGTGATGTTCCGGGGCGGTAGTGTCCAAGAGAATGTGACTCGGGCGGCGCAGGCGGCCGAGCTGTTGCGTCAAAATATCAAAACACACTACCAATTCGACATTCGCATCGGGATAGATGTGGGCGAGGTGGAGCTGATGGCCTACGGCGGCGACAATGAGAAGCGAGCCGATATGGTGGGTTCGGCAGTTCATGGCGCCGAGACTGTCCAACACCATGGCGACGCCAAGGCGGGTTATAATATCACTTTTTCGGAGAGGGCGCATCGGCAGATGCCGGACAGCAAATTTACGGTGTTAGAGAACGGCGTTTTTGCTCTCAATGAAAGTAGTCGCAACAACGCGGTCAATGTGGGCGATTGGATCATCGACAAGGCCGTTGTGCCGGCTGACCCGGAAATGGTGGAACAAACAATTCGGATCCGAGAGAAGTTCTTATCCAAGTCGCGTCGCAAGGAACTGCGGACAGAATTTCTGCACGAAAAAAAACCAGATCAGGACTCCTGTCCGGTCAGCACGGTGTTTGTCCGGCTGGATGTCGAGAGGTTGAATCATCGGGAGATCAATCCGGTGATGACAGAGATGTTCGATATCGCTGGACGATTGCGCGGCAAAGTGGATAAGGTTCACGATAATACGGTGATGATTAATTTCATCGCTCATCGGAATGATGTGAACAGCGTGGAGGCCGGTAAACTGATAGCCGACTATTTGGTTGACCAGCGTATCGGATTCAAGATGGCGGCCAGCCGCTCCAATGCGCTAGTGCTGGCGGGGGATGGGGTGCGGACGGGTTATGGGGATGGGGTCATCCGGGCTCGTCGGCTATTGGATGTGAACAATCCGGGCAACAAACTAGTGGTAGATAAAAGCGTGATGGATCGGATGTTGACCCGCAAGGTACAGCGGGAAGAACTACCGGCGGTGGTGGCGAAAGGTTTTGACGCGCCGGTGGAGAGATTTGTGGTCAATAAGGTAGAGCGGTCTTATGAACTGCCCCAAGGCAAGCATCTAGCCGGCCGCGACGAAGAGATCCGGACACTCGAGGCGGATTTTGAACAAGCCCGCAAGGAGGGGCAGGCGCGCATTATCATCGGTGAGCCGGGTATCGGTAAATCGGCGCTGACGGCCGAGTTTTTGGCGCGCAAGAAAGAAAATGGCCTGACAGTGATAGTCGGGAGGGCGGAAGCCCATACCCAGAAACAGGCCTTTGCCGTTTGGCGAGACCTGCTGGAGAGTAGTTTATCGTTGAAAGACACGCCAGCCCAGGACAGGGCGGGGGCGGTGAGAGAGTTCTACGCCGCTAACTGTCCCAAAGTTTTAGAGTCGTTGGCTCTCTTGAATCCCATCTTGGGAACCGATTTTGAAGAGGGCGAGTCGGTAAGATACTTGGATGCTGTCGAACGCGACCAGTCGCGGGCGGATTTTGTGATGGAGACCATCAAATCCTTGACCAGCGTGGGGGTGCCGGCGGCGGTGTTGCTGGAGGACTTACATTTCTTTGACCCGGCATCCGAGGCGTTAGCGCGGGATGTGCTCAAACGGGTTAAGAATTCTGATATTTACATAGTGCTGACCACTTGGCCGGAAGATGCCGAGCATAAACTGGCGTTGCCGCGAGAGGAATTCATCCGCGGACTACCCGAAGTTAAAACATTGGAATTGGGCGGTCTGCCGGTGTTCGAGGGCGATTACGATGTGATAAAGGAGATACCAGAGTTCCAATCGTGGTGGCAGGAAAATAAAGAAGTATGGTGGCAAGCGGTAGATGCCTTTCTCGATCTAGACCGGAAAGATTTTGAAAAGAACGATATGGGATATCGGCGTATCTTTACCAAGTTAGCCGAAAAAACCCAAGGCAACTTCTTATATTTGGGGAGTGTGATGTACTTTTTGGCGATCTATCGAGGCGAGCGGCGGTATTTTGAAGAGAACCCGGACAGCAACCTCTATCGGTTGGGCAAACGAATACAGGACGAACAGTTCACCTCCATTCCCGATATGGACGCTATCGAGCAGGCCAAACTGGAAACGCTGGATCTGGATACCAAGAGTTTGCTGAAGGATGCCGCGGTGGTCGGGCTGGTGTTTAACCCAGATGTGGTGTCACACATCAGCGGGGTATCGCCGGAACGCATTGTTGATTATCTCGAACACGCCATCCAGCGGGGATTTGTGAAGGAGCTAGGTGGTGGGCAGTATATGTTCACTCACGGAGCCATCCAGAACGCGGTCTATAACTCAATGGAAGGTGACGCGCGCACGCGTCAGTTGAAACATCGGGTGCTGGCGCAGTATTTTGAAGCCAACTCGCCGGAGGACCTGCCGCTGTTGGTGCGTCACTATCGTAATAGCGACGGCTATCTGAAGGCGATGAAGTACTTGGATGAGTACGCTGGGCAACTTAAAGAGCAGGTATTGTGGGGACCGGCATTGGACCAGATCCACTACGCCAGTAAGATCTTTGATAAAGTCCGCGAGCGGGGCTGGAAGATAATGGATATTGGTACCAAAGTTCATAAGGGCGAGCAAATTTCTTTGGACAAGGATGAAATCGAGGAGCTAGTCCATGGGGAAATTGATCGGATGATGACTGCGCTGATGCTGCAGCGGAAGATCGGGGACCGCAATAGGACCCTGCCCATCATCGAGCGGGCGCAGGATTTGTTTAACGACTTTCATGGGCGAGGTAATGTTGAGAGTTTGCCAATACACGACAGATTGACTTGG
>CAYOXG010000030.1:0-2308 GCA_964407885.1 uncultured Candidatus Saccharibacteria bacterium
CATGATCGGCCCCGCCACGCCATTACCAGCATCCACTACTACCTTCATCGACTTGAGAGTATGAGTTTCCGCAAACGACAGGACATGTTGTATCCATGACGATAATATATCCTGTTGCCCAAGTGCCATGCTTAGGTCTCGCGGTAGCGACCAGTCGCCTTGCTCCACGATAGTTTGAATCTCCTCAATTTCCCCCGCCCCGCCGATCGGCGCTCCACCCCGCTTGATCAACTTAATCCCGATCCATTCTTTAGGATTATGCGAAGCCGTCACCATTATCACTAGATCAAAATCGTAAGTCCCCGCTGCGAACACCGCCATATCACTACCGATCATCCCCAGATCGATTACCCCACAGCCGCAATCAACGAACGCCTCCATCATCGCTCGATGGATCACGGGCGCGCTCAGCCGAGCATCTCGCCCGACCGCGACTTTACGCGGCTTAGCATATTCCCAAACCGCTCTCGCTATCCTGTAGGCGTCCTGTTCGTTCAGCTCGGTCGGGTACACCCCCCTGATGTCGTAAGCCCGAAAGACACTTGGGTTCATACGGCGATTATACTACACGAGCTTTTTAACAGAGACCATAACCCCACTAGAGATTCATCGCGCCAATTCAGCATTATCTCTCCACCGGCCCTTCGGCGGAGGCCCGCACTGAATTGAGCTAAATCACGCAGGGCGAAGGTGGTTTAGTCCACCGAGAGCGCCCAGTGATTTAGCCAATGAATAGGGCCGGAGCCGTCAGGGCCACGCTTTTGGCTACTTTTGGCAAGACAAAAGTAGCCGCAGTCCAAGGGTGGCGTAGACCCTTGAAAAATAAAATCATCCCCTTGCCACCACCACCGCCCAGACCCGCTTGACCCCCGCTTTTTTCAGCGTGGCGGCACATTCCTCCAGCGTCGCCCCCGTCGTCATCACATCGTCCACCAGTAAAACATTCTGCCCCGCCGCCTCTTGGCAAACGAAAGCATCTCGCACATTCCGCGATCTTTCCTCTCGCGTTAATTTGGTTTGCGATAGAGTGGAACGCCGCCTGGCTAGCGCCAGCCGATAATCCATCATCGTCCGGGACGCGATCTGCTGGCTCAACAGTTCCGCCTGATTAAAGCCCCTCTGCGCCAGCCGGTCGCGATGTAACGGCACCGGCACCAAGACAAAATCAGTTAGACCATTAATCATCACCGCTTGCGCCGCTGCCGCGCCCATCAACCCGGCTAGCTCGGTAATGCCGCCATACTTTAGTTCGTGCACTAGTTCCCGCACCGGACCGATCTCAAAATGCGCTACCACCACTACTCCCCCCAATCGGGTATGCCGCCGACAAGTAGCGCAGGTCCGACCCCGGGGGCTAAGTCGGCCGCATCGATAACAGTTCTGAACTTGCAAAAACAAAATCTGGCTAGCGCACACAGCGCACAGCCAGACCCCGACCATCCCGCATCCAACACATCGAGAAGGCGCAATGCCCTCTTTAATAAACCAAACTACCCCATCAAAGCGCGGAAACTTGGACACCGGTGTAGTAGTAGGTCAGAATCTCCCCGAAATTTTTGCCGGCTTCCGCCATCCGGCGCGCCCCCCACTGCGGCAGCCCGACCCCGTGCCCCCAGCCCTTGCCCACGAACATAAAGTCCGGTTTGTCAACAAACCCGACTATCTGCACGGTAAAGTTCATACTCTTGATATCGTTGTTGTTGGTCAAATAATCAAAATCGTAGAACGGTACCGGCACCACCCGCCCGCTCCGCAAGGTGAAATTGACCATCTTAACCCGCTCCGAGGGAAATCGCTCCATCACCTCGATCTTATCGATCATCTCACTGCCGTTGGCCGCTATCCCCAATTGGCTGTCGAATCGTCCCTGCAGATAATCCTGCGTCAGGGTCGCGCTCCAGTCGATCGGTTTGGCGTACGGGTCTGGCACTCCCTTCAAATACGCGATAGCGGAGGCCGGATTGCCCCGCCCCCAAACGTTCTCCACATTCTCGGTCGCTCCGCCGCTATCAGAGAAAAAGTAAGCCGAGATCGGTTCCCCGTTATATTTGATCACTAACCCCCGAGTGGCTTCGGCCGCCGCGACCAGATTAGGTTTTTGGACCTCATAGTTATAACCGTAGTAGACCTGATCGCGGGTGTCATCATACAAGTCAAAAATGTCGGCCCGCGGCGCCAGCCGCTTCTTGGCGGCAAATGTCCGGGCCGCCACCATCTGCGCCTTCTGCGATTCCACCGGCCAATTATCCGGCACCTCGGCGATGCCTTTGAGGTAGTCCTCCAATTCCAAGATGTTCACTACCCAGAC
>CAYOXG010000030.1:2318-5567 GCA_964407885.1 uncultured Candidatus Saccharibacteria bacterium
TATTGGATAAACTTGATCGCCGGATCTCGACTATTCCGCGGAAAGCATTATACGAACCGATCCCGTCGGTGGAAGCGGTGATCACACTTTTATTCACCGGCACTATCCTTAAGAAGTCCCTGACCTCCTCGCCAGTACTCAATCGGTATCCGTAGTCGAGAGGCGTCACCGTCACCGCCTCGCCGTAGACCTTGCGCACTAACGCTTTGTCCGAACCGCGCCGGATAGCCATATTCCCCTGCACGGTGATAGTCCCCGTGGTCGAGGTCAGTCCCACCCGCAGAGGGCTAACTATCACCAACTCTTCATCCACATGAATATCCCAATATAAGCCGACATCCGGCAACCAACTTACTCCCTCCACCACCGGCCGGAAATATTCGCGGTACTGACCGATCTTGTCTGGCGCTTTGAGAACGAAACTGAACCGTCCCGTCTCGCCGGGTTTGACTTCAGCTGGAGACACTACCGCCAGCCGGTTGTGGCTTAGCCAGCCAGCATCGTAAAAACTGCTGGCCCGGTCTATGGTTCTGGCCGTTCCTAGCTTGGTCGCCGTCGGCCCGTCGGCTCTCCATACCGTATTACCGGCATTTTGGAACTCCACCCACACCGACGCCGTATCGCCCGGCGCCAGCGATACCAAATTATTGGACTGCCCGATATACTTGGCGCCATAGATCGCCGGCACTACAGTTATATCAAGAATGAACCGGCTGGCGAACCAAGCCACTCCCTCCGCCACTAATCCGAACTCCTCCCGATAGCGCCCGGTCTGACTCGGCGCCTGGATCGTAAATATAAAAGTCCCTGTACCCCCCGGCTCGACTACCGCGCCGGCCGCCGCCAACCGATTGGCTCCCATCCAGCTGGCGTTACGCAATCGGCTGACCCGGTCCAACGGGCCGGTTGTCCCGATCTTCACCGCCGCTCCACCGCTATTCTGCCAAGCGGTGTCGCCGGTATTCTGGAAACTAACGGTCACCGCCGCGGTCTCCCCAGATTTTAATGTCAGTGCGCTGATCGATTGTTGGGTCAACGCGGCCTTGAACACCGCCGGCTGAACCGTAATAGTCAGCGCCGCTTCCACCCGCGGGAACCAAGTTACCCCCTCCGCTACCAGCCCAAAATATTCCGTCACCCGACCTGCTCCGCTGGCTATTACCGGCACCGCAAAGTGCGCCGACTCGCCCGGCGCTACCGTCGCCTCTTGCATCGTCGCCGCCCGGTTAGGACTTAGCCAGTTAGAGTGGTAGAAGCGCCCCGCGTGGTCTTGCGGCTTTGCAGTCCCCAGCTTAACCGCGTTGGCGCCGGCGTTGCTCCAACTCGCCGCCCCGGTGTTCTTGATCACCACCTCAAAGCTCCCCGCCACCCCCGCCTTGAGAGCCAACGCCGGCGTGACCGAAACCACCGTGGCCGCGAACTGCCCAGTTGGCGTCTGGGCCGCCACCGAAGTAGGCAACGGCAACGCCGCCCCCAACAGCCCAACAGCCAAAATGTGAGCTATCCGTTTCATCTATTGATAAGCAGGACAATTATAACAAACCATTACATCAGTTGGGACGAATCCGCTTTATAATGGAACCAATGCTACGCAACACTTGGTTTGCTGGTAGTCAAGCTGATGGCCAGACCATCACCTTTCGCGACGCCGAGACGACCGAAGCGGCCGACTCGGCGATGGATGTGGCCGATGTTAGCGAACTGCCGCTCGATCTAGTCCGCTCCGGCAACAAACTGATCGTCCGCGCTCCGATCGCCGGCGGCGGTCTGCACGATATCAATGTCACCGTCACCAGCACCCAGCTCACTATCCATAAAAGTAGCTGGCATAACCCGCCCGAAGAGCGCGAGCACTTCTATGTGCAGGAGTGCCACTGGGGCAGTTTGAGTCGAACCATTGACCTGCCCAAACCCATCGATCCGGACCGGACCCGGGCCACCTTGTCAGACGGCGTGCTAACCGTGGTGATGCCGTTGGCCTCCGCCAGTCACAGCAAGATAATTCCCATCAAGGGTGATGGCGCCTAACCTCAAAGTCCGCAAAGCCGTCATCGCCGTCGCCGGGTTTGGCACCCGGTTTTTACCGACCACCAAAACCACACCCAAGGAGATGCTCCCGATTATTGATAAACCAATAGTCCAGTACATCGCCGAGGAGCTCCACGCCGCCGGCATCGAAGAGATCATTTTAGTCACCAACTGGCAGAAAAAAGCGGTCGAGGACCACTTTGACCCCTCGTTCGAGCTGGAGCATCAGTTGTTGACTCAAGGCAAACGAGCTCTCGTCCAGCAGATGAAAGCTATCAGCCGGCTGGCCAAATTCGTCTATGTCAGACAGGTCGAGGGCTATGGTAATGCCCTGCCTCTGGTCACTGTCCAAGATCTGATCGGAGCGGAACCCTTTATCTACGCTTTTGGTGACGATCTGGTCAAATCCAAGGTCCCATTCGCCAAACAGCTCATCAATAAATACCGTCAACACCGTTGTAGCGTCATTGGTGTGCAAGAGGTGGATAGCAAAGAGGTGTCAAAATATGGCATAGTAAGGTTGCGGCCGGGCACACCTTTTGTCGCTGATATCATAGAAAAACCTGAACCTCGCCGCGCTCCTTCGAAACTGGCCTCCTTCGGTCGCTATCTCTTCACCCCGGACATCTTTACCGCCCTGAAGCAAGTTGGTCGAGGCAAAGACAACGAGTTCTGGACGGCCGACGCCATTAAAGTCCTAAGCACCTTCGCCCCGGTGGCCACCTGCAAAGTCCAAGGCGGTCAGTGGCTGACCACCGGCGATCCGGCCAGCTATCTTGCCGCCATCATTGAATACGCCTTCGACCAGCCCGCCCTCCGTCGCCAACTACTTACTCATCTTCGCCGTCGCTTATGATTTCAACTCATCGCCTCCGCTACATTCTGCTCATTCTCCTGACCGGCATATCGCTGACGGCTCTATCTTGTGGCCGGGGCGGCCAAACCGGCGACACCACCGAACCACCCCCAGTCATCTCCAAAGACCCCATCACATTGGAGTACTGGCGGCTGTGGGACGAGAGCGACGCGCTGGATGAGCTGATCGATCAATACGCCGATAAGCACCCCAACATCACCATCGAGGTGAAAAAAGTCAGCTTGAAGCCGGGCGAGACCATATATGACTATCAGAAAAACCTGATCAAGCTGATCGCCGACGGCGCCGGCCCGGATATGTTCATGCTCCACAACGACTGGCTGCCGTATCAGATCAATCAGATC
>CAYOXG010000031.1:0-502 GCA_964407885.1 uncultured Candidatus Saccharibacteria bacterium
TAGTGTTCCTGGAGAAATTGAATATGCTATTTTTGCAGCTAACCCAGAACTAAAAAACGACAACAAATACCAAGACCTCGAACAAAGATTCAAGGTTGTATTTGAATAATCTAGTATCGAGTTGCGAGTTTTTCTTTTGTGTCATTCCGGATTTAGTCCGGAATCTAGACAATAAAATGAATATTTTTTTATGGATGGATCCTGAAACCCCTCGGTAAGCTCGGGACATCGCAAGTTCAGGATGACAGAGGAGAATTATCACTTGCGACTCATCGTTCATCGCTGCCTCGCATCCAATACTTGATTAACCAGCTGGTCGGCTGGTTTATTTAATTCCCGACGGACATGTTGGAAATTGACTTTGGTCAGTTTACCGATTAATTTCTGGACTTCGGCAAACAATGGTTGTAAGTGAGCATCCCGCACTCGATACTCGCCACTAAGCTGCTTAACAATTAACTCACTATCTAATTTCACTACCAATTCGCTGGGTTTTAATTTG
>CAYOXG010000031.1:512-5208 GCA_964407885.1 uncultured Candidatus Saccharibacteria bacterium
TTGATAGCAACTTTTAACCCATCAATCAGGGCCAAGTACTCGGCTTGGTTGTTGGTAGCTTCACCTAAATAACGACTAGTCGTTTTAACCACTTTGCCTTTGGCATCAGTCGCAACCACGCCGGTAGCAGCTGGGCCAGGATTACCTCTGGCTCCCCCATCAGTGTTGAGATAAAGTTTTGTCATATTTCTAGTGTACCCTATCTGCCACCATGGTTGACTGGGATATACTGAAACTGTAATCTTACGATTGCATACAAGCCGCCTTAGCTCAGCTGGTAGAGCAATACTTTCGTAAAGTAGAGATCCCGGGTTCGAATCCCGGAGGCGGCTCCATCATCGAAGCGGAGTACGGTGATATTGTGGCTGGATATATTTTGGTCGTTGTAACCGGGGTGTGGCGCATCGGTAGCGCGCGCCGTTCGGGTCGGCGAGGTAGCAGGTTCAATTCCTGTCACCCCGACCAAAACAGACCAAGATATGCGCGGTTCGACCAGAAGGCCTGAAAGTTTTTCAGGTCTTTTGGCATAAATAATCGTATCCCTTTCCATCCGTTCGTCGGGACCATGCTTGTTCTTCGAAGGAATAAATAATCAAAGGTACCCCTTCGACTACGCTCAGGGAATATTAATGGGACCCATCGAAACAATTGCGTTAGCCGGTTAGAAAATCTCTCGCTTAGTTCAGCATGTTTGAGTCCCGGCAATCCGGGACGAGTTTGCGTTACCCGCCCGCAACGCTTTGCGTAGCAATGCGGGCGAGGAAACCAGAAAGAGCGATTTTCTATTTCGGCTAGCAATTGGTGAGTGGGCTCGCTTTTGGGCGCCACCCGTTTGGCGACGCAAATGGGTGGTAATTAATTGGGCGCAATTTCGCGCCCATTATAAAACACCACTAGTTTGCCGCCCTTATTTCTGGTTCTGTGGAGACCAGGTGGGTCCCCGCTCCGCGTTCCCCCAGGAAAGCGGAATTAGGGGTCCCATAAAATTGGGTGTTGAGCCAAATATTGGCGGCAAATTAATGGTGCTAATTTAATTTTAACACCAAAAAATTACTGTCAACCGCCTCGTTTGGGGATAACTTTCACAGCGGGATAGTGCTAGAGCCAACAAACCATTGCATCAGAGCAATAATCGGATCAAGCAGGCGGAACAGCAGGTTAATTCCTAATAGTCGGTCGGCGAAGATCAGCAGTAGCAGGAGTACCGGACCCATCTGTTCCAGCCAGATGATCCGTTGGTGGCTGACCCCGACGCTGTCCAAGATGAGATACAAGATCTTCGAGCCGTCCAGCGGCGGGATGGGGATGAGGTTAAAGGCGGCCAGAAAAATATTTAGGGTCACGACGATGGCCAAAAAAGTATAGATCTGCCCTTCGGGCAGGGCCTGATGGGTCATTAAAAATATCCGTCCAGGGATGGCCAAGAGAAAGGCCACGATGATGTTACTTAAGGGCCCGGCGATGGCGACCAGCATCTCGCCCCATCGCCCGCGGCGGACAAAGTTGGGATTGTAGGGTACCGGTTTCCCCCAACCAAAACCTACCAAAAATATCAAGATGGTCCCCATCGGATCGAGATGCGCCCCCGGGTTTAGGGTCAATCGACCAGCCGCTTTGGGGGTGGGATCGCCCAGTTGGGTGGCGACCAGGGCGTGGGCGAACTCGTGAACCGTGATGGCGACGACCAACGCTACCAGAAAGAAGATGAGGGTGTCGAGTTGTTGAAATATCGGGAGGAGCATAAAAACCTTGTCCTAAACTATATTTTTTGCTAACCTCATAAAGTCGTTATCTCATCCAGCTTATCAGTCAACCTGCTCCTCCGTCCATTATATTTGCTCCATCCTGTCTTCAACTTATCACTTATCACTTTTAACTTTTAACCCACTCTCTATGTCCAAGATCTGTTACATCTGCAACAAACAGTCGGTGAGCGGACACAACGTTAGCCACTCCAAGCGGCGGACCAAGAGAACGTGGTCGCCGAATCTCGGCACCGCGAACATCACTGAAAACGGATACACGAAAAAAGTCGCGGTCTGTACCCGGTGCCTCAAAACCCTCGCCAAGCAAAGCGCCTAAGCGGCCGGAGTCGCGACAGCGGTCGGTTCTAACACGTACACCAGCGGACCCTCTTCCGGTAGGGCGGCTTTGGTGATATTAAGTTGTCTCGCCCGCTGGACACTGCCACCCAGTTGATGGAGAAACTGCTCCGCGCCGGCGATATCAACTTTTAGGCCAGTAACCATAAAATGCATCGGGATAACTATTCTGGGCTCCAATTGGCGCACGAACTCGACCGCGCTACCGGCCGGCAATGTGTACTTGCCCCCGACCGGTAAGAGTAGAACATCGATGTCGCCTAGGGCGCTGATCACTCTGTCATCGGGCAGATGCCCAAGGTCGCCACAGTGAAGCAGGCGCAGACCATCAATAGTGAACAGGAACATCACATTACTCCCTCGCTCCGCTCCGCCCGCCTCATCATGGAAAGTCCTAATCCCACGGATGTGAATGCCCCTGAACTCGAACTCGCCGGGCGCGTCGAAAGTGATAGTGCTAGTTACTCCAGTAGCGAAGTTGTGATCAAAATGGTCGTGACTGATGGTCAACACATCGGCCGTCAGGGCCGGGAGGTTGAGGCCAACTTCGGGGCTGAACGGGTCAGTGACTACCACAACATCCCGGCCGCTCAACTGAAAGCATGCATGACCGATCCATTTGATATCCACTTGGCACCTCCCTGTTTATTCCCCCGGGACCCAGTTTCAGTGTACCATAGGTCGTGTAAAGGGATGGGGATAAATGACTGGCGGGTGGTTCTCCGCCTCCGTCAGCTGGCGGAGGCGGAACGCGGGATTAGTACAATGGCAGTACGCATCCTTCCCAAGGATGAGACGCCGGTCCGATTCCGGTATCCCGCTCCACTGACAAAGAAACTGGCAATGCCAGTTTTTTGTTGGTGTGGGATTTGGAACGGAGCGTGCGAGGCGTCGGTTCGTTCGCGAACTGCTATATAAGATGTTGGGTTTACCATTATGCGGCGAGTGGCGTCAACCCTGCGTCTTGTCCACTCTGGTCGGGGCGGCGGGACTCGAACCCGCGATCTCAAGACCCCCAGCCTTGCGCCTTACCACTAGGCCACGCCCCGACAATAATTTTTCTGGCGCCCTCGGGAGGAATCGGACCTCCATCAACCCCTTAGGACGGGGCCACTCTAATCCGTTGAGCTACGAGGGCGAGGCGATTAGAACAAACCTATTGTATAGGGTAAAATCAAGCTGATGGCAAGGATAAAGGCCAACGCTAACCAGACACGCTTGACCCAATTGTTCTGGTGACGGTTCATCGGAATCGCTGCTCTCATTATATTGTTTCAACTATGAATCGACCATCTCAAGCCACTGATTTCGTCCCGGAGTTCGTCGGCCAACGCGAGGACGAGGAGGTCGTGCTGGTGCTGTTCAAGCACTGGTATATGGTGGTGGCGCCGATGCTGAAAGCCATTCTCATCATTCTGATATCGTTCGTCATCCCCATCTGGCTGAACTTCGCCAACTTTATTTTCAGCTACGGCCTGACGACCTTGATCTACTACCTCTGGCTGGTCTTCTGGATCGGCTATATGATCTATCAATATATTAATTGGTATCGGGATCGGTTCATCATCACTACCCAACGACTGATCAATGTCGACCAACGTGGGATGTTGCATCGGCAGGTAGCCGAGGTAGAGCTTGAGCGGGTCCAAAACATCACCCACGTGATCCGGGGAGTGGCGGCGACGATGTTCAACTTCGGCACGGTCATCGTCCAATCCGCTGGCGCCAGCGATCTCACCCTCGAGCAGGGGGCCAATCCGGCGCTGGTGCAGGAAGATATCACTCGGCTGGTGAAGGAGATCACCGCCGAAAAGCCGGTCACGGCCGCCGAGCTGATAGAGTTTATTAAGGACCGTCGGATATGAAACTTCTGCTGCGGATTATTGGAGTGGTCGTCCTGCTGGCCCTATTCATCGCGATCTATACCGTGCTAACCAGTTGGTCAACACGGCGAGCGGTTGATGAAGGGTTTACCGGAAGTACGCAAGAGATAGGCCAGACGGGCGGGTTCCATCTACTCCGGGATATTACTTGGGAGGAATTGGACAAGGTTTACCGGGTGAAGATAGTCACCCAAATGAATCGGTCAAGCATCCTAGAAGAGATCGCCACACCTTCAGTGAGAGCCGCCCAAAATCCAGTAAATGATCCGGTTAAGGCATTACGTATAACAATATATGATACTGCCCGCCAAGATGACGCGGGGGAAAATATCTTCAATGGACAGTCCGTTGTGGAGGTGAACCGCGGGCCGATCCAGAGCATAGAGGTGAGCAAGCAGGAAACGGCTAGCGACCAGTCACCTGTTATCTATATTTCGCTGACCCGGGGTGTTTTATACCGTCTGCAGGCCGATCCAAACAACGCTGGTATTGTCTGGGTGGATATACTAAAATAGCTCGTTTACATGCCAATCCATAGGGATTTAAATCAGAATTTTTTCCAAAGCTGGACTCCACAAATGGCATATGTTTTAGGATTCTTTGCGGCTGATGGGAATATGATTAGAAATAGACGCGGAGCCCATTTTGTGGCCTTCTATAACAATGACCTAGAGATTCTTGCTAAAATCCGAATAGTAATTGGATCTAATC
>CAYOXG010000032.1:0-4621 GCA_964407885.1 uncultured Candidatus Saccharibacteria bacterium
TAGCGGTCCGATTCCGGGCAATGATGTAGGCGATCTGCCAGACATCCATCCGCGGCGAAACATTATAGGTGCCGGGTTGGATGGCGCGGGTGCCGGTCAGCGCGAAAGCTATCCGGGCCCCGAACGGGGACCGGATGAACTCTTGGGCGGACAGGTTGGCGATGATGTCGGCCGCTGTTTCTCCCCGTTCGACTGTGAATAGAATCTTATCCTCCGCCCGATAACTTTCAGGCGCAAACCACGCCAAGTAGGCGCCAAGCATTAATATGACTAGCGCCCCCATGACGATTAAACCGAGCTTTGGCTTAGCTGTGTCCAATCCGAGTTTACCGATTCTGCATAATCTCTTTGAAAGCGACCAAGACCAGCAGTACCGGCCAGTAGGCCAGCCATGTCCGATCGAGGAAGCCCAGATTCACGAACAGAACTACCACCCCGATGACGAGCAGGATCAACTGATCGAACATATCCAGCTGGCCAAAGAGGAAATGATTGCGCGGTTCCTTCGCCATGATCACTCCTTAAATAACTACTATATTATTTGCCTAAAAGTTTGAGCGCGTATTTAATGCGGGCCTCGGTGCCGGCCAGTTCGCGCGGGATGTCCGGCAGAATTTGTTTGACTTCATACGCATTATACCCCAGCGAGGTCAGCGCCGTCAGCAGATCGTGAGCGGCGCCGGCTAATTTTAGGTCGCCTAATTCCAGCTTGCCCTTGAGTTCCACGATGATCCGTTCAGCGGTCTTTTTGCCGATGCCGCTGATGGTGGTAAAGATAGCCACGTTGCCGCCGCCGATGGCTGAACGTATCTCTTCGACTTTACCGGCGTTGAGTACCCCCAGAGCCATCCTCGGCCCGACACCGGATACGCCGATAAGTTGGGCGAAGAAGTTCACCTCGGCGTCGGTTAAAAATCCGTACAAGCTCATCTGATCCTCGCGGACGACCAAGTGAGTCAGCAAAGTGACGGTCGAGCCGATGGTGTGTTGGCTGACCGTGGCGTGCGTGGTCGAGACCTTATAGCCCACGCCACCGGCCGTGGCTATCCGTAGCCAGTCCGACCCCGCGGCTGCTACCGGACCAGTAATATGTCCAATCATTTGATAATTTGTTCAAGAGTATGCGAATGGGCTGCCGTGATCGCGACGGCCAACGCGTCGGCCGCGTCGTCTGGCGTAGGAATATGAGGCAGGCCTAATATCATCTTAACCATTTTTTGGACTTGTGCCTTATCGGCCCGGCCGTAACTGGTCAGCGATTGTTTCACCTGCAGGGGAGTATACGACCGGACGGGGATGCCGGCCGCGGCCGCGGTTTGTAGTAATACTCCGCGGGCTTGGGAGACCTTCATGGCGGTAGTCACATTGCGAGCGAAGAAAAGTTCCTCGACCGCGACTAGGTCCGGCTGGTACTGACGCAAGACCGCTTTCAGAGATTTAGCGATGTCGTGCAGACGGGCGGCAGGGGAGTCGGTTTTAGGCGTCAAAAAACAACCGTGAGCGATATGCCGTGCGGACACGCCATCATGAGTCACGACACCGTAGCCGGTCGTAGCGGTACCTGGGTCCAGACCTAGAATGATCAGCGCCATTTAGTTAGGGATTAAGTTGTCGGGGATATCAAAGTTAGCAAAGACCTCACTGACATCCGGATTTTCATCTAGGACCTCCATCAAGCCCAGCACTTTTTTAGCGGTAGCTGGATCGTTCACGGACACCATAGTAGTGGGCACGAGCGTGAGTTTGTCTTCCAGTACCGACACGCCAGCATTAATTAAATTTTGTTTAACTTGGGCGAGTTGTTTGGGCGGAGTGTAGACCTCCCAGACATCGCCAGCGTCGGTAAAATCCTCGGCGCCGGCATCGATGAACTTCAGCTCCAAGTCGGGACCGGTTTTGGGGACGGTCAGCACGCCGCGGTCTCTGAACTGCCACGCCACCGAGCCACTATTGCCCAAACTCCCGCCGGCTTTGGTGAACAAATTGCGCAGTTCGGAGACGGTCCGGTTGCGATTGTCAGTAAGAGCCAAGATCATCACCGCCACATTCCCCGGACCCAACCCTTCGTAGGTGACCTCTTCGATCTGGCTCTTGTCCGTGTCCAGCCCCGCGCCCTTGCGAATGGACTTTTCAATGTTGGCCATCGGCATATTCGCTCCCCGCGCCTTCTGGATTGCCAACTTCAACCGAGGATTCATCTCCGGATCCGCCCCGTAGCGGGCGGCTACTTCGACTAGCCGAGCCAGTTTAGTAAACTCGGCGCTACGTTTTAGATCGGTAGCGCCTTTCTTCCGCTTGATGGTTGACCACTTAGAATGTCCCGACATCTCGTCGAAATCCTTTCGCGTTAACTGTCTTATTATAACAAATTCGCCACCAGACAGCCAAATCGCCAATCCGCCCTCGCTGATTAGACGACCTATATATAATAGTGGGGTATGCCTCGTCCAGTCGCTGAACTTAACCCCGAACAGCTCAAAGCCGTCAAACATATTCACGGGCCGGTTTTGGTGCTGGCTGGGGCTGGGAGCGGTAAGACCAAGACGCTGATCCACCGGATGGTCTATCTGATGCGCGAACGAGGAGTACCCCCGGAAAACATTCTGGCCATCACCTTCACTAACAAAGCGGCGGAAGAGATGCGGACGCGGGTTAAACGCCAGACCAATGTCAAAAGTGATAAGCGCTTCAACGTCAGCACCTTCCATTCCTTTGCCGCTCGGGTCCTCCGGCGCGACGGGGCGGTGTTGGGATACGCTCCGAGTTTTAGCATCCTCGACGCCAGCGACCAGCTCACCGCCATCAAACAAGTCATAGAGACCCTGCAACTGGATCCCAAAAAGATCGTTCCCGAGGCCGTCCGGGCGTACATCTCATCGGCCAAAAATGAACTGCTGGATGAAGACACTTACGCCACCACTGCCCGTGGCGCTTTCCAGCAAGCGGTGACCTCGATCTACCGCGCCTACCAAGATCTCCTGCGCCGGAGCCAGGCAATGGATTTCGATGATCTGCTGATGAACGTTGTCATCTTGTGGCAGCAACACCCAGAGATCTTGGACCGGTATCAAACCCAGTTCCAGTACCTGCTGGTTGACGAATACCAAGACACCAACACTGCCCAGTATCGCTTGAGCCAACTATTGGCCGCCAAGCATCGTAACCTGTTCGTGGTGGGAGATGACTGGCAGTCGATCTACTCATGGCGAGGAGCCAACTTCCGTAACATCTTGGAGTTCGGCCGCGACTATCCTGACGCGCATATATTTAAACTGGAACAGAACTACCGATCGACCCAAACCATTCTCGACGCCGCTCACGCCGTCATTGCTCCCAATCGCCATCGCAGCGACAAACAGCTCTGGACCAAGCAAGCCGGTGGTGAACCGGTAACTATTTATGAGGCCACCAACGAGCGTGACGAAGGTGACTTTATCCTGCGCGAAGTTATGCGCCGGCGGGGACAGGGGATGGCACTGAACGACTGTGTCGTGCTCTACCGAACGAACGCCCAATCCCGATCGCTGGAAGAAACCATGCTCCGAGCCGGCCTGCCGTATCGGGTGGTCGGCGGGGTCCGCTTCTACGAGCGGAGAGAGATCAAAGATGTGCTGGCCTTCCTTACGTTAATCCGCAACCCGTCCGACAACTTAGCGCTGGCACGGATCATTAACGTCCCAGCGCGAGGAGTGGGCAAGCGAACGTTAGCCGCTGTTACCCAAGCGGCCGAGGCCGCGGGAGTCAGTAGCTATCAGTACCTCGCCGAGTTGCCTAATCCGGCCCCGGAGGTGAGCGAGTTCATCTCGCTGATAGACAAACTGATCCGTAAAAGCGCCACCGTCAGCTTAAGTCAGTTGCTGGACACCGTGATGACTATGACAGGTTATCGGGAGATGCTGGCGAGCGAGGGGATCGAAGGTGAGACCCGGCTGGAGAACATCCACGAACTGAAATCGGTAATGGAGAAGTACGATCATCTTCCGCCCCGCGAGGCGCTGGCGACCTGCTTGGAGGAGGTGGCGCTCATCTCGGATCTGGACCAGGTCGACCCCCACTCCGACGCCATCACCCTGATGACTCTGCACACCGCCAAGGGGCTGGAGTTCAACTGTGTTTTTATCGTCGGGATGGAAGAAAATCTCTTTCCCCATAGCCGGAGTTTATTGGACCAAGACGAGCTGGAGGAAGAGCGCCGACTGTGTTATGTCGGCATCACGCGGGCTAAACACAAGGTCTATCTGACCTACACTAAGGAGCGGTTGCTATACGGGTCGGTTCAGACCAACCCCCGCTCCCGGTTTCTGGACGATCTGCCGGGCGAACTAACCCTGCTAGTGCGCCGACCGGCCCCGGCCACGATCGGTTCGGCCCGCCAATCAGCCAAACAACTACCACCGGGGACGAAAGTCATTCACCCCAAATTCGGCCCGGGCGTAGTCATCTTAGACGCCGGCGACATCGTAACGGTCGCGTTCAAGTCGGCCGGGATCAAAGATCTGTCGGTGCGGTTAGCCGGCCTAAAAGTTAGCCGATGACCAGTCCGACTCGGGGAGCGGCATTGGCGTTGGGGGTACTCGCCGTAGTGGCCGGGGGACTGGCGATTAGCTTTGACTCGCGGCCC
>CAYOXG010000032.1:4631-5176 GCA_964407885.1 uncultured Candidatus Saccharibacteria bacterium
TAAAACTATCACCATGCGGATCAACGGACTGGCGTGGCAGACCGCTACGACCGCCACTGATGTGGCCGAGCTGCTTCTGCAGTTGATGGATGACTATACTGGTCTGACGATCGAGCCGGCTCCTGAAACCCCACTGACCGACCAGATGACAATTGATGTGAGGGATAACCAGACCAGCGCTCTGGACCGCACCGTGGCCGCCAACCTGCGAACTGAACTGAACAAAGCCGCGGAGGCCAAAGCGGCGGCTGAACCCAAGTCGCCGATCCACAGCGGGCTGGCCACTTGGTACGATTTCGGTTCGGGGTTGACCACAGCCAGTCGCCAGTTCCCCAAGGGCACTCGTTTGAAAGTAGTGGCGGTCAACTCCGGCAGATCGGTGGAGGTAGTCGTCAACGACTATGGCCCGGAGGCCCTCACCGGCATCGCCCTCGACCTGAATCGGCCCGCCTTTGCGGCATTGGCGCCACTAGGAGCCGGCAAGATTCAAGTAAAATACTTTAAAATATAGAAGTGATCGACCTGACTGATCTTAAAACCGTCAA
>CAYOXG010000033.1:0-4684 GCA_964407885.1 uncultured Candidatus Saccharibacteria bacterium
AAAAGGCCGCCTCCCGAGCGGCCTTTTTCATATCTGGGGCCTCACCTGAACTTTAGTCCATTCCTCACCTCTCGCTGGGGGGACTCTTCTTTGAGTTCCCCATCCAGCTTATACTCGAGAATATGACGCTTCTCGGAACTATCGTACAAGAACTGGCCCTTGATCTCCTTGCCATCCATAAATAGGGGTATCCACTTGACGTCTGACGGCCACATCTGTTCCAAGGGCAGTTCCTCCTTGGTAAACCATTGCGGCCGCATTTCCTCGGTCTCCTTGGGCTCCCCCACCGGTTTGGTCACCCGAAAGATGTGCATCTCTCGTACCACGCCGGGCTGACTTTTGAACCTAAACTCCAGTACTCCGGCCTCGTCCAGCTCCCCGCCGCGAATACCGGACTCCTTCTGCAACTCTCTCGCAGCGGCCTGCATAACACTCTCATCCTCCCGGACCTCGCCCCCGAACCCGTTCCACAGACCTTTGCCAAAGTCCCGCTTTTTCATCCCCAACAGGACACGGCCCTCCGTATCCTCCACCAGACACAAAGTCAAAAGTTTAGTTTCTTCCATAACATTTCATAATAACAAATTTTTTGTCCGGCCGGAGTTTGTGGTACTCGCCAATGCGCTCCCGCAAGAATTCTGACACCTCTAGCTCCTCCGCTCGCACACATCCAATTTCTCCGTAGAAGTTTTCTAAATAGCCGTCAGGACATCCCGTTAGCACGCGACACAATCGCTAAAATGTTGTAGGCGCTCTTTACCCGTATTTCGGATAACAACATTTCTTATATTTGATCGGTTTGCCGCTCGCATCTTTCGCTCCACATGGACACGGGTCATTGCGCCCCACCTTGTCTTTTTTCTCGTTCGGGTCCCGCACCGCGGCGTCCCCTTCGTCATTCCGAACTTGCCTGCCCGTTCCGTAGCTTTGGGCGAAGGCGGGTTTCGGGATCTCACTGGATCCTGAATCAAGTTCGGGATGACTAGAAGCAATCTCTTTTGCCTCCTCTTTAAAATCGCCCGTAGGTTCCGCGCCACCTTGTAAATTAACTTGCGCGCCCGGCGTAGCCTTCCTGTCCGTCGTAGCTTTAGCGAAGTCGGAGGCGAAGCTCGGGCTATCCGCCCCTTTCATTGCTAACTTCCGCTTCTCTTGCACCTCCGCGCTCTCTTGACCCCCTTGGTTAGATTGGTCAGATTGGTGAGATTGATTAAATTGTTCCTGGGTCGCTATCCGCACCCGATAGATCAGTCGCGCCACATCCCCGGCGATGGCCGCCTGCAGGCGCTGGAACATCAGATAACTCTCCTGTTTGTACTCCACCAGCGGATCCTTTTGAGCGTAGCCGTGCAGGCCGATGGCCTCGCGCAGTTTCATCATCGCGTCGATATGTTCCATCCACATCATATCCATGACCCTAAGGAGCACCATCCGCTCAACTTGGCGGAAGGTCTCCTCCCCCGTCTCTTGTTCTTTGGCTCCGTACTGGGTTTTGGCGAACTCCACTAACGCCTCCACGTTGCCGGCCGCCACTTCTTTTTTCAACCCTTCCGTGAGCGGCACAACCGCGTTGACGCTCTCGATTAATTCCTTTTCTCCGAATTGTTCGCGCGGAGTTATTACATAATTGGATATCATTCCCCGCAATTCCTGCTCCACATATCCCCAGACCGCATCTTTGACATCGCCAGCTGAAAGCAACTTTTGCCGTTGACGATAGATCGTCGTCCGATGGCGGTTCATCACATCGTCGTATTCCACCACTCGCTTGCGAATGTCGAAGTTATGGCCCTCCACCCGTTTCTGGGCTGACTCGATGCTGGAAGTTATCCATTTGTGTTCCAGCGGCTGGTCCTCCGGTACCTTCAGCGTGGTCATCATACTTTTTAGGCGTTCGCTACCGAACAGCCGCATCAAGTCGTCTTCCAAACAGACGAAGAACTGGGTACTGCCCGGGTCGCCTTGCCGACCGGCGCGTCCACGCAACTGATTGTCGATGCGGCGGGATTCGTGCCGTTCGGTGCCCAAGATATGCAGACCTCCCAATTCGCGCACACCCTCGCCCAACTTAATATCGGTGCCTCGTCCGGCCATGTTGGTGGCGATGGTGACAGCCGACTTCTGCCCCGCGTCTTTGACTATCTCGGCCTCCCGCTCGTGCTGTTTGGCGTTCAAAACGTTGTGGGCGACACCATCAAGCTTTAACATATCGGACAAGAGCTCGGATTTTTCAATAGCGATGGTACCGACCAAAATGGGTTGGCCGGTCTCATGCCGCCGTTTGATCTCTTTCACCACCGCCTCGAACTTGGCTTTCTCACTAACATAGATGAGGTCATTCAGATCCTGCCGGATGAGCGGCTGATTAGTCGGGACGACCACCACCTCCAGCCCATATATCTTCCAAAACTCCTCTTCCTCGGTCTTGGCCGTACCGGTCATGCCAGATAACTTTTCATACAACCGGAAATAATTCTGAAAAGTAATCGTCGCCAAGGTCTTGCTTTCCCGCTGGACCTCCACCTGCTCTTTGGCCTCGATGGCCTGATGCAAACCTTCGGAATACCTCCGCCCTGGCATCAGCCGACCGGTAAATTCGTCCACGATGACTATCTCGCCGTCCTTGACCACATAATCCACATCTTTTTTGTACAAAAACTGCGCCCGCAGGGCCTGCTCGATGTGATGCGCCAACAGGACATTACCCGACTCGTAGATATCGGGAATATTTAACAGCTTCTGCACTCTTTCGATACCGCTTTCTGTCAGTGAGGCGGTCTTGGTCTTTTCATCTTTAGTGAAATCAACATTTTCAACTAACTGCGGCGCGATGGCAGAAAACCGCTTATAGTGTTCGGTTGATTCTTCATCCGGCGCTGAAATAATTAAAGGCGTCCGGGCCTCGTCGATCAGGATCGAGTCCACCTCGTCCACGATAACAAAATTCAGCCCCCGCTGAACTTGCGCCTCATAAGTCGGCGCCATGTTGTCCCGCAGATAGTCAAACCCGAACTCGTTGTTGGTGCCGTAAGTAATATCGGCGGCGTAGGCCGCTTTGCGTTCTTCGGTGGATTTACCGTGCGTAACCACCCCGACGGTTAATCCGAGAAACTGATAGATCTGTCCCATCCACTCCGAGTCACGATTGGCTAAGTAGTCGTTAACCGTCACTACATGCGCCCCCTTGCCCGTCAGCGCGTTCAAATACACCGGCAGAGTGGCAACCAGCGTCTTGCCTTCACCCGTTTTCATCTCGGCTATCTTACCTTGATGCAGCGCAATGCCACCCATAATCTGCACATCAAAATGCCGCTCGCCTAAGATCCGCTTGGCCGCTTCGCGCACGACCGCAAACACCTCCGGCAACAAGTCGTCCAGCATCTCGCCCTGCTCCAGCCGGGCTTTGAACTCTTCGGTCTTGGCCTTCAACTCACTATCCGCCAACCGCTGTACGCCTTCCTCTAATAAATTCACCCGCTCCACAAGCGGTGTCAGTTTATTCAACGCCTGTTTGTTCGGATCCCCCAGTACCTTAGTCAGCCAACTCATGGACGGATCTCTTTAAAACTTAAATACGGATGCAACACTTTGGGAATGGACACGCTGCCGTCCACTTGCTGATGGTTCTCCAATAATGCCACCAGTATACGCCCGATGGCGACCGCCGTGCCGTTCAAGGTGTGGACCGACTCGGACTCTCCGCTGGCGGTCTTATACCGGATGCGCGCCCGCCGAGATTGCCAATCGGTGCAGTTACTACAGGAGTGGGTCTCGCGGTGCCGGTTTTGTGAGGGCAGCCAGCTCTCCAGATCGATGGTTTTGGCGCTGGCCACACTCAAATCGCCAGCCGCTAACACAACTTTTTGATACGGGATCTCCAGCCCCTGCAAGATCTCTTCCTGAATCGCCACTAACTGTTCGTGCTCCCGCGCCGACATATTCGGCGCGACGAACGAGAACATCTCGACTTTATCGAACTGGTGCGTCCGGATGATGCCTCGGACGTCTTTGCCATAACTGCCGGCCTCGCGCCGGAAACAAGTCGAGAAACTGGCGTAGCGTTTTGGCACCTCGATAATTTCGTCCAGATGATACGCCAAGATGCTCTGCTCGGCGGTACCGATCAGATACAAGTCATCCTGCGTTTTATAAACCTCGTCCGCCGCTTTGCCCAAATATCCGCCGGCCAGCATCGCCTTTTCCGACAAAAGCTGCGGGCCTATCAATAGTTCAAATCCCTTATCTTTCAGTAAATCCATTAACCAGTGGACGATGGCGAACTCCAACTCCACCGCTTGATTCTTCAAATAGTAAAATCTGGCGCCCGACACTTTTGTCCCTCGCTCGATATCCAAAATCCCCAAACCCTCGCCCAGCTCAATGTGGTCTTTGGGGCTATCGATGGTCCGGGGCTTGCCCCAGACATCCAGCACCTTGTTGTTCTCTTCGCCCCCGCCGGGGATGTCTTTATCCGGCAGGTTCGGGACATCGGCCACCAGCTCATCCAGCTCGATCTTGGCTGCCATCAGTTCATCCTCCAACTCTTTCAACTGACTGCCTATCCGCTTACCCGCCTCGATGTCCTGCGCCTTGGCCGCCGTATTCCGCTGGGCTCGCAGTTCCTCGGCCCGTTGGAGCAAACCAAGATGGCGCTGGTAGACCTCCAACACCTTTTTCAGATCCACCT
>CAYOXG010000034.1:0-4602 GCA_964407885.1 uncultured Candidatus Saccharibacteria bacterium
CCTGGCCCTAGCCCAGGCCGAAAAATTGGGACTGGCTTATCGCAATATGGCCGGCTTCCAACCCGACCCCGCCGCCGTCGCCCTTGTCCCCAAGGAACTGGTGGAGTCCGGCCGGGTCTTCGCTTTCGAAAAAACCGGCGCCAAGATCTCGCTGGCCATCGCCGATCCGGACGCCCCCGCCACCATCACCGCCTTAAAACAATTGGATGCTATGGATGAGTACCAGTTCCAGCCGGTGCTGGTATCAGATTCTTCGATGCGCTACTTGGTCAGTATCTACGACACCTTCGCGCCCCAAAATGATCACGGAGGTGAGATCTCTATTAGCGCCCAAGATCGTCTGCGGGCTATCCCAAAACTGAACAACCTGAAAGATTTCCAAGCCAAACTTAAGAATGCTTCGGTCAGCGAGATGGTGGAGTTTATTTTTGCCGGCGCCACCGGCCTGAACGCCTCCGATATCCACATCGAACCCACGAATGCCGATATCCGGCTCCGCTACCGACTGGATGGCGTGTTACAAGACATCGCCACCCTGCCCACCCCCGCGCTCGAGACCGTTATCAATCGCATCAAACTTCTCTCCCAACTCAAACTCAACATCACCAAGGCCGCCCAAGACGGCCGGCTGTCCATCACCAGCGGCGATGAACATTACGATATCCGCGTATCCATGCTACCTACCCAGTACGGCGAGTCGGCCGTAATGCGGCTCCTGCCTCAAACCGGCAACTTCGTCTCGCTAGATGAACTGGGGCTAGGAGGACGCGATCGCGCCGTCATTGACGAGGCCATCCGCCAACCCAACGGGCTCATCCTGAATACCGGCCCGACCGGCTCGGGGAAGACCACTACCCTTTACGCTATTTTGAATACCATCAACTCTCCCACCACCAAGATCATCACCGTCGAGGATCCGATCGAGTATCGGCTTCAAGGAGTGACCCAAACCCAAGTCGAGCCGGACAAGGACTACGACTTTCCTACCGCCCTTAGGGCCATTGTCCGCCAAGACCCGGACATCATTTTGGTGGGAGAGATCCGGGATAATGAGACCGCCGCCATCGCCATTAACGCGTCCCTAACCGGCCATCTGGTCTTGTCCACCCTCCACACTAACGATGCGGCTGGGGCCGTCCCCCGGCTGGTTGACCTAGATGCCAAGCCCAACTTATTTGCCGATGCTCTCCGTCTAATCATCGCCCAACGGCTGGTACGCAAGGTCTGCCCGGATTGCAAGGGTTCGGCCGCGCCGGACGAAGCCACGACCGCCAAGATCAAGGCCATCGCGCCCGACGCTACCATTCCAGCTACCCTTCCCGTCGCCAAGTCCTGCGACAAATGCAACGGTACCGGCTACCGCGGTCGGATCGGCATCTTTGAACTGCTGAAGATCACGCCGGAGATCAAAGATAAAATATTAGCTGGCGCCCCGGCCCATGACCTGCAAACGCTGGCCAAACAGCAAGGCATGACCACCCTGGCCCAAGACGGTATCGCCAAGGTGCTGGCCGGCATTACCACCCTCGAGGAGCTCTTGCGGGTTATTGAGGAATAACCCCTTGGGGTATAATAGAACTAGGTGAAAAGGAAGCGGAAGCTACCCGCTGTTTTTATGACTAAACTCCGCAACCTATTCGCCCTGTTTTTGCTCCTCGGTCTGGTCTTCGCCGAGGTGTTGCCGAACATCCGCGATCATCAACCGGCGCCAGCTCGTTCGGCGGACAATGATATTCTCTCCGCGCTGCTATCTCATCCCGTTGACGGGACTGAACTAACCACCAACCCGCCAGCCGGATTTTTGGATATCGATCTCCCCCGCGACCCGGCCGAGATCAGCCGCGATACCCAAGGTCTACTGGGGCTGGCCTACCGCTCATCGCTCACCCCTCCGACCAACTCGACCTATTTCTTAAGCGAATCATCCGCCACCGGCTATCAGCCCTCGGCGCTCGATGGCATCCTCCCGCCCGAAGGTAGCGATCTCGCTTACGCCTACCAAGACGGCGGCCGGGCCTGGTATCAGAAGGGTAATAATGTGCTAGTTATTTTTCCAGATGAAACCATCCGCAGTTTTAACGCCAGGACCGGGGATGCCACCGTTTGGCTACAAGACCGGCTGGCCTACGCCCCGGTTCAGGATGTTGACGCTATCGTCAACTACCAAACCAACTACCACGCCGAGATCGTAGCCGAAACCAAGACCTGGGTATTGATGGAGTTCCCCTCCGGCGGAGTCGTCAAAGTCGCCCGCCCGCAGTACGCCAGCCAAGCGATCGGCGGCAGTTCCGCCGGCACTACTTACAATTTACCCAACATTCTCCCGGGCTACGGCAATTAGCTGGCCCTCATAGAGTTCACCCCAAACCGCCTCCGTCACGAACGGCACAAACGGATGCAGCATAATGAGACAGTTTTTCAGAATGTGATTTAAGACCGCGGCCACGGTGTCTTTCTGGGCCGCATCCTGCAAGCGGGGTTTGGCCGCTTCAATGTATTTATCACAGAAAGTGTGCCAGAAATAGTCGTAGAGTTTTTCGGCCGCCTGACCTAGTTGATACCTCTCCATCATCTTGGTCGCCTCGGCCGTGATCTCGTCGAACTCTTTCAGCCAAATCTTGTCCTCGGCTGTCAGCGTCACCTCCCCAACAGCTTTGGGTGCATTCACCTCTAGATTAATGAACCTAGCCGCGTTCCATATCTTATTAGCGAAGTTGCGATAGGCCCGCACCTTGTCCTCCGACATCGAGATATCATTGCCGGCCGCCGTGCCCACCACCAATCCCATCCGCAGAGCGTCTGCCCCGTACTTCTCCACCATCACCATCGGGTCGATAACATTGCCCTTGGATTTGGAGATCTTGTTCCCCTCTTTGTCCCGCACCAGCCCGTTCATATAGACCGACTCAAACGGCGCTTGGCCGGTGCAGTACAGTCCCAGCATGATCATCCGGGCTACCCAGAAAAAGATGATGTCCCAACCCGTCTCCATCACGCTGGTAGGATAAAAATATTTAAAATCCTCGGTCTGTTTGGGCCAGCCCAGCGTCGTGAACGGCCACAGCCCGGATGAGAACCAGGTGTCGAGCGTATCCGGATCCTGTACCATCTCGCACTTGCCGCACACTGGGCATTCCTCCGGCTTCTCTGCCGAAACTATAAAATTGTCCCCTCCTCCACTTATCACTTTTAACTTATCACTTGTCACTTCCCCAGTTTGGCAGTACCAAACTGGGATGCGATGCCCCCACCACAACTGCCGGCTGATGTTCCAGTCGCGGATGTTCTCCATCCAGTTGAAATACATCTTCTCAAACCGCTCGGGGATGAACTTGATCTTCCCGCTCTTTACCGCCTCGATGGCGGGCTTCGCCAGAGGCGCTATCTTCACGAACCATTGTTTGGAGATCATTGGCTCCACCACTGTGTCACAGCGTTGGCACCGGCCGACACTATGCGGATGCGCACTCGTCTTGTCGATCAGCCCCGCCGTCTGCAGATCGGCCGTTACTTTCTCCCGCGCCTCTTTGACCTTCATCCCCGCGTACTTACCAGCCGCATCTGTCATCTTCAGATCCTGTCCGATCACAGTGATGCTTGGCAGTTTGTGCCGCTGGGCTATCTCAAAATCTGTCAGATCGTGGGCCGGGGTCACCTTCACCGCGCCGGTACCGAACTGCATATCCACCGCTTCATCCACGATGACGGGTATCTCGCGGTCAGTTAACGGCAACTGAACCGTCTTGCCTACCAACTTGGTGTAGCGCTTGTCAGCCGGGTTCACTGCCACGGCGGTGTCGCCCAACATCGTCTCCGGCCGAGTCGTGGCCACCACGATCTTACCGCCGCCCACCACTGGGTATTTAATATAGGTCAGCGTCCCCTCGGTTTCTTTGTGCTCCACCTCTAGGTCCGACAACGAGGTGGCGCACCGCGGACACCAGTTGATAATGCGCTCTCCGCGATAGATCAGCCCCTCGTCGTACATTTTTTTGAAGGTCGTGAACACGGCCTCGCTCACATCCAGATCGAGGGTGAACTTCTTCCGGGTCCAATCGCAGCTTGCCCCCAGAGCCCGGAGTTGATTTTCCATCGTCGCCCGATTTCTCATCGTAAAAGCGTAGGTCTGTTTCACAAACTTCTCCCTCCCCAAATCGAAGCGGGTCTTGCCCTCTTTGGCCAGTTCCTTTTCAAACGACACCTGCGTAGCGATACCGGCATGATCCGCCCCGGGTAGCCACAGCGTCGGCTCACCTTTCATCCGGTGATACCGCACCATAATATCCTCAACCGTCACGAACAGCGCATGCCCGATATGCAAACTAGCGTTAGCGTTGGGCGGCGGCATAATGATGGTATACGGTGGCTGACCCACCACTATCTCGGGCGTGAAAACCCCCGACTTTTCCCACGAGTCGTAAAGTTTCGATTCCAGTTCTTTAAAATTAAATACTTTCTCCACTCTTTTACCCCGTTAGCACATTCACATTGTACCACTGCGACTTTTTGCCCTGGCCGAGATATGTTGCCGCCGCCCCGATCATCGCCGCGTTATCGGTGCAGTACTGAAAATCTGGAATCACCACTTCCCACTGATGCTGA
>CAYOXG010000035.1:0-1807 GCA_964407885.1 uncultured Candidatus Saccharibacteria bacterium
AGTCGGTTGAAATACGATCATGGTCGTAAGTTGAGCGTGTCGGTAGTGACCCAAGCGGACCTGAAGGAGTGCGGGGCGGGGCCGGACGACATCGAAGGGTTAGTTAATTTGATGAATACGGTGCCGGAGACAAAATTCACTTTGCTGTTGTCAGAGGAACCGGACGGAAAATTGAAAGGGAGTTTACGGACCGAAGATGACAGCGTGGACGTGGCGAAGCTGGCCAAGGTCTTGGGGGGCGGTGGACACAAAAAAGCCGCCGGGTTCGCAGTGCCAGCTACTATCAACCTGGATGGACAGGTCTGGAAAGTGCTCTAGGACTGGGTTTCTAGGGCTTGGGCGGCGGCATGCATCTCGGCTTCGCGCTTGCTGGAACCAGTACCAGTGGCGACTTTCTTATCACCGACGTACAGGCCGACGGTAAAGGTCCGGTCGTGATCAGGGCCGGTAGCTCTTTCTAGCTTATAGTGAGGCGTGGTGCCGTCGCGCTCTTGGATGATCTCCTGAAACCGGCTCTTGGCATCGATGTGTCCTTCCTCTTTGATAATAACCTCCAGCCGCGGGAGCAGGAACTTGGTCAAAAACCTCTCCACGGTCGGCAGTCCTTGATCTAAGAACAGCGCCCCGATAAAGGCCTCGGCGGTGTTGCTTAATATCATCGCTTTGGCCTTACCCCCATTGCCGGCCTCGCCGCGACTTAGGCGCAGATACTGTTCGAACCCCAACTCCTTGCCGATCTCACTTAAGGTATCGCGCCGCACCAGCGCGGCTCGCAGGTTAGTTAGTTCACCTTCGGGCTTATCGGGGAATTTGGCGTACAAAAACTGGGTGACGATCAGCTCCACCACCGCGTCGCCCAAAAACTCCAGCCGTTCGTTATGACCGGTCACCTCGGGATGTTCGTTCAAATACGAGCGATGGGTAAAGGCCTGCTCGTAGAGAGCCGCATCGGTGAAAGGGATGCCGATAGTTTGCGATAGTTTTTCTAACATTAACTTTTTGGCTTGTCGTCCTCTGGCTTATATTTAGCAGAGGTGCGAAAGACGGTGCCCAAAACGCCGTTGACGAACTTACTGGAGTTCTCGCCGCCGAAGGCCTTGGCCAGCTCGACCGCCTCGTTGATGGCGGCTTTGGGCGGCACTTCGTCATCAAAGATCAGTTCGAAGATGGCCAGCCGCAGGATGGAGAGATCCACCTGTGCGATCTGGGGAATGGGCCACTCCGGCGCGGAGGCGGTGATGATGGCGTCGATCTCCTCCATATGCCGTTTCAGGCCAGCGATGGCTTTGTGAATGAACTTCAGATTATTCTCCTCGAACTCGTGCTTGGCTAAGTGCCGCTCGAGGATCTGAGCCAGACCCTCATTGTCGCGCTGTTGCCACTCGTACAGTGCTTGCATTAAGAGGATGCGGGCAAAATGTCGGTTTGAAGCCATAGAGGGGTCAATCTAACCAATCCGATCAAACTGTAAGCGAGGATTATTCTTGGTCGGTGTGGAACTCTTCGCCCGAACCTTTGGGCGTGTGGATGATCTTTTTGGTGGTGTTGGGCTTGGCGGACTTTTTGGCGGCTGGCGGTTTGCCGGGGGTCTTCTTGGCCGGTTTGATTTTTTCTAGGGTTTTGACTACCTTGGCCTCCAATTTAGTGGACAGCACCTTGGCCCGGCCGTAGTAGCCGCACTCCGGGCAGGCCCGGTGTGGCAGTTTGGGCGCCTGGCATTTAGCGCAGATGACCGTTTTCGGCAACGCCCCGCGCCAGTGGGCGCGGCGGGTCTTGCTCCGAACCTTACTGATCTTCTTCTTGGGCT
>CAYOXG010000035.1:1817-4549 GCA_964407885.1 uncultured Candidatus Saccharibacteria bacterium
GAGCAGACATCGTTACAATTTATCCAATCTACACCAATCCCACCAATTTATTCATTCAGGTTGGCACCGGTGGTGGGGTCGAGGCCCTGGCAATCGGGTTTGCAGACCGCTTGGATGGGCAAACTGACCGAGACCTCCTGCATGATCGCCGGATCGGTATCGAGCAGGCCGCCGTCGATCGCCAGCACCTCGGGATTGTCCGAGGGGACCAGCGAGTATTCGCGCTCGAAGGTCAGGGGCAACTGTTCCCGAAACGATTCGAGGCACTTGTCGCAGTTGAGGGTCAGAGTGGCGGTGATGTCGAACTTGGCCAAAATAGAGCGGTCGAGATGGGTGAGTTCGAGCTTTCCTTGGATCTGGGCCGGGTTGCGGTCGGGGATGGCTACCTCCTCGTCCAACTCGTGCTCGGAGGTGTCGCCGACTTTCTTACTGATCAGCCTATTGACATCAATTTTCATCGCGTACAGGAGGTATTATAGGGGAGGGGTGGATTTTTGGCAACAGGCCAGTAAAAGTCCCTTGACGGGGGTGCAGCTTCCAGCTAAAATCTTGATGTATATCAGGTAAGCCGAAACGCTTTGTTAGTACTCAGATTGGCTCGCACCGGGCGCCGGAATCAACCGAAATACCGTCTGGTAGTGGCCGAACACAGTAAGCCGCTGGACGGGAAGGTGGTTGAGGTGGTGGGGCACTACAATCCAACTGACCACGACAAGCCCTTTGTCATTGATAAAGAGGCGATCTCTGCGTGGCTTGGGAAAGGGGCGACGCCGTCCAATACGGTGGCCAAACTTTTGAATAAAGAGGGATTTAATTTGCCGGTGCATGAGCGCCCGGTCCGGCCGGCGAGGAAGGCGCCAAAAGAGAGGGTCGTGCCCGCTCCGAAAGCCCCAGAGGGTGAAATCGAGACCGCGCCGCCGCCGCCCACGATCCCAGGGGAAGCGCCGGTCAGCGAGGAGGCCCCGGTTACGGAAGAAGCGCCGGTCGAAGCCCCGGTAGAGGAAGCGCCGGCTGAACCGGTGGTGGAGGCGGCTCCGACCGAGACGGCGGCACAGGAAGAGAAGTCGGAATAACTTTTTATTTTGTTTATATCGTTAACTGTTTGTAAGGAGTGATATGGCAGAGAAAGATCAGGAATTCGTTGAATATACGGTGAAAGCGATTGTGGAGAACCCTGACAAGGTCAAGGTCGAGCGGACCATTGATGAGCGGGGCGTGCTGTTGTCGCTAGAGGTTGACCCGGCCGATATGGGCAAGATCATCGGTAAGGACGGCCGGACCGCCAAAGCCATCCGCACACTTTTGCGGGTGCTGGGTGCCCAGAACGACGCGCGGGTTAACTTAAAGATCATTGAGCCGGAGGGTGGCCTCGGTCGGGCTTCCGAGCGGGTTGAGCGGACTGAACCGGCGGCTGAACCGGTGGCTGCAGTCGATATGCCCGAGACCACCTCGAAAGAAGACCTCGGCGCCCTCGAAGAGTAGGATCAGATCTAAACTTTAAAAGATTGATTTGAGTTTCTTAAGAAAAGAGCCCAGAAGGGCTCTTTTCTTAAAGATTATTAGTTGGTTATTGTGGTATGCGGAAGCAATTGGGGGGTGGTGGAATGGAATGATGGCGGGACGGGATGGCGGTGGGAAAAGTGCGCCAATCAGAATACGGCCGTTCTTTATTTGGCGAAGTTATATTAAGATTGGGGTAGACAGGATTATGAAAAGTCGGATGGCGTATCGAATGTTGAAGACAATTTTCAAACTGCTCGATCAGGGCGGAGGATTTGTAGTGGATACGATCTGGAAGAAGCGCTTAGCCAAGAGCCGACGGGCTGGCGAGGGTCGTACCTTTCGCTATCTGGAAGAAGCTAGCTATATAAAACGGTTAGAAGGTGATCGATTCCGGGTGACTGACTTAGCTAAGATCAATCTGCTCCGAGAGGCGATTAAACGGCGTAAGCCGGATGGGAAACTGCGGCTGGTGTTATTTGACATTCCTGAAAAACTGAAGCACCACCGGAATTTTTTTAGAAAACATCTGGTGGAGTTGGGGTTTCGAATGGCGCAACAGAGTGTCTGGGTATCGTCACTACCCTGCGAGGATTTGGTACGATTGGTTATTCGCTACCACGGCCTAGGGCGATATGTTGAGTTGGCAGTAGGAGAGATTGTCGCCAATAGATAAACGGCCGCATTCTGATTGGCGACAAACCAGCGAAGATGGGAATGGGGTAATTGGGAATGGGGCAATCGGGGGGGGTGACGGTTGTATAGTTGAGAGCAAGGGGGTATGGTATGGGCATGAAATTTACGGTGATTACAATTTTTCCGCAGTTAGTGGAGGACTACTTTAAGGAAGGGATTTTGTCCCGAGCGTTGCGCAAGCAGCAGGTGGGTCTAAAGACCGTTAACCCGCGGAAGTTCACGCACGACCGGCATCAGACCGTGGATGATGTGCCGTATGGCGGGGGGGCTGGGGTGGGAATGAAGTTGGAACCGCTGGGGAAAGCCATTAAACAGGCGACTAAGGGAGCCCCTCGGTCCGCCGGTGGGCGGACTCGGGGTAAAAAGCGTGTGATTTTATTGGATCCGAGAGGAAAGCGGTTTACACAGAAGGAGGCGAAGCGGCTGGCGAAATATGATGAATTGATTTTTGTCTGCGGGCGGTACGAGGGGGTGGATGAACGGCTGAAGTTTTATGTGGACGAGAAGTTGTCGATCGGAGATTTTGTGTTGATGGG